>CAXUEN010000090.1:0-8131 GCA_964249945.1 uncultured Caulobacteraceae bacterium
CGCCGCGGCGATGACGGCCGGGGGCGTCTCCGGCGCGGGCTGCGCCACCACCTGGGCGGTGACCGGCGCGTTGGCCATCTTCACCAGCTGCTGGGCCATGCCGAGGGCGACGGCCACGGCGACGACCAGGACGAGCGCGTGCCTGAACATCCGGTACCCTGCCTGCGAGCCGCTTCTCGACCCGGGTCCTTGATAGGCGATCGCGCTTTGCAACCGATGAATCGGCGCGAAAAAACCCGGACCGCTCGCGGGCGCCCCACCGCCCGCCTATCTGGCGGCGGATGCACGCGGTGGAAGACGAGAGCGAGGCTGGCGAGCGGGCCGCGCGCCCGCTGCCTACGGGCAAGGTGCTCCGCTTCGTCATCGACCAGTGGATGCGGCGGCCCGGGCGGTTCGCCGCCATCACCGGCCTCATGCTCGCCGGCACCCTGTGCGACCTTTCCATCCCCTGGGCGGCGGGCGCCCTGGTGGACGCGGTCTCGCACCCGGCCCATGCGGCGGCAGGCGCCTGGCGCCAGTGGGTGCTGCTGTCAGGGCTCTATTTCAGCTACTACATCCTGCGCAACCAGGCCTTCGGGCTGACCAACAGTTTCTCCGCCCGGGCCATGGAGGCCCTGACCAACGAGGCCTTCGCCCGGGTGCAGGCCTTCTCGTCGGACTGGCACGCCGACACTTTCTCCGGCGCCACGGTGCGGCGGGTGAGCCGGGCCATGTGGGGCTATGACGTGGTCACCGACAGCGTCTTCTTCGTGCTGGGGCCGGGCTTCGTGGTGCTGTTCGGGCTGGCGGTTAGCATGGGACTGCGCTGGCCGCTGGCGGGGCTATTCTGCGGCGTGCTGTTCGTGGTCTTCATCGCCTACAACGCGGTGGTCACCTCGCGCTTCATCCGGCCGGTGAACCTGGTCTCCAACGCGCTCGACACCCGCATCGGGGCGACCCTGGCCGACGCGATCGGCGGCAATCCGGTGATCAAGGCCTTCGGGGCCGAGGCGCGCGAGACGGCGCGCTTCTCGGTGGTGACCCGCGCCTGGCGCGCGGCGACGGTGCGCACCTGGAACGCCTTCAACCTGGCGGGCCTGGGCCAAAACCTGCTGATGTGGGTGCTGCAGGGCGGCTTGACCGGGATGATCGTCTGGGCCTGGGCGCATCACCGCGCGACGGTGGGGGACGTGGCTTTCGCGCTCACCTCCTTCACCCTGATGAGCGGCTACCTGCGCAACTTCTCCGAAACGTTCCGCAACCTGCAGAAAGGGTTGGACGACGTGCTGGACGTCGCCGCCTACATGCGGACCGAGCCTCAGGTGGCGGACGCGGCCTCCGCGCCCGATTACGTCCCGCCCCTCCGGGGCCCACGCGGCGGGATCGTCTTCGACCGGATCACCTTCCGCTACAAGGGCCAGGACCGTCCCATCTTCGACCGCCTCTCGCTGGACATCGCGCCGGGCGAGCGGCTGGCCCTGGTCGGCCCCACGGGCTCGGGCAAGTCCACCTTCGTCAAGCTAGTGCAGCGCCTGTACGACCTGGACGACGGCCGCATCCTGGTGGACGGGACCGACATCGCCACGGTCTCGCAAGGCTCGCTCCGCCGCGCCATCGCCCTGGTGCCCCAGGACCCCGCCCTGTTCCACCGCACCTTGTCGGAGAACATCGCCTACGGCCGCCCGGACGCCACCGCGGAGCAGATCGTGGCCGCCGCGAGGCGCGCCCGCGCCCACGACTTTATCTGCCGCCTGCCCCAGGGCTATGACACCCTGGTGGGCGAGCGTGGCGTGAAGCTCTCCGGCGGGGAGCGGCAGCGGGTGGCGATCGCCCGCGCCTTCCTGGCCGATGCGCCCATCCTGGTGCTGGACGAGGCGACCTCCTCGCTCGACGTCGAGACCGAGCGCCAGGTGCAGGCGGCCAGCGAGGCGCTGATGGCCGGGCGCACCACCATCGTCATCGCCCACCGCCTGTCCACCATCCGCGAGGCCGACCGCATCCTGGTCTTCGAGGACGGCGCCATCGTGGAGCAGGGCGACCATGGCCAGCTGGTGGCCCAGGGGGGCGCCTATGCCAGGCTGCACCACTTGACCCAGCCCTAGACTGCGCGGCGTGCGCCGCTTGTGTGCAACGCAGCAACATCTTATCCATTACCGGTGACAGGTATTCTCAGCGCCGGCCGAACTCGGCTTCCCGCCGCGCGCAAGGCGGATCGATGAGCGAGATCAAGACGGTCGGCGTGGTCGGCGCGGGCCAGATGGGCGCCGGGATCAGCCAGGTCTGCGCCCTGGCCGGCTACGAGGTGAGGCTGCACGATCTGGACGCCGCCCGCAGCCAGACCGCGGTGGAGAGCGTCCACGCCAAGCTCGATCGCCAGGCCGCCAAGGGCGCCGTCGATCCGGGCTCCGTCGCCTCCACCCTGTCGCGCATCCACCCCAACGCCACGATCGAGGAGGTGGGCGCGGTCGACCTGCTGATCGAAGCCACCACCGAGAACGAGGAGGTGAAGAAGGCGGCCTTCCGCAGCCTGACGCCTTATCTCGCGCCCCATACCGTGCTGGCGTCCAACACCTCCTCCATCTCCATCACCCGCCTGGCCTCGGTGACCGACCGGCCGGAGCGGTTTATCGGGCTGCACTTCATGTATCCCGCGCCGCTGATGAAGCTGGTAGAGATCATCCGCGGCATCGCCACCGACGCACCGACCTACGAGGCCGCCGTCGGCTTCGCCCGCAGCCTCGGCAAAACCACCGCCAACGCCGAGGACTTCCCCGCCTTCATCGTCAACCGGGTCCTCGCCCCAATGATCAACGAGGCGGTCTATACCCTGTACGAGGGCGTGGGCACCGTCGACGCCATCGATACCGCCATGCGGCTCGGCGCCAACCACCCCATGGGCCCGCTGGAGCTCGGCGACTTCATCGGGCTGGACACCGTGCTGGCCATCATGAACGTGCTGCACGACGGCTTGGCCGACAGCAAGTACCGGCCATGCCCGCTGCTGGTGAAGTATGTCGAGGCCGGCTGGCTCGGCAAGAAGACCGGACGGGGCTTCTACGACTATCGCGGCGACACGCCGGTCCCCACGCGCTGAGCGGAGCGATGGGCGGCCCGATCGTCCTCAACGACGCGGCGGCCGCCAAGGCCGAGCGTCAGGCGGAGGTCGGCCGGGTCCGCCTGCTGGACGACATCGTCTACAACGACCCGCGCCACGACTGGCGGGACACGCTGCTGGCGCGCCTTCAGCCGTACGAGGCGGTGCTGGACGTCGGCAAATCGACCCGCGACCGGTTCGAGGCGATCCGCGCCAGGGCGCGCCTGACCCATACCTTGGACATCAACGTCTTCGAGGATTACCCGGACCTGCTGGCCGACCTCTGCCAGCCGATCCCTGAGGCCTATCACGGCGCCTACGACGTGGTGTTCGCCCTGGCGGTGCTGGAGTGCGTCTATGATCCCCAGGCCATGATCGACAACATCGCGCGCCTGCTGAAGCCCGGCGGCCGCGTCCATATCTACGCGCCGTTCCTGTTCCAGTATCACGCGCCCAAGGACCTCGGCTTCCAGGACAACTACCGCTTCTCCCGCGACGGCCTGGCCTACCTGCTCCGCGGCTTCGCGGAAGTGGAGCTGCAGCCGGTGCGGGGCCAGTACGCCGCCATCGCCAACCTGCTCCCGTCGTGGAAGTCGCGCGTGGAGCCCGTCCTTCCCGGCCTGGGGCGCCTGCTGGACCGGCTGGCGGACCCGCGCAAGAGCCGGCTGAACGCTTCCGGCTACAACGTTACGGCCGTGAAGCTCTGAGCACGTCCGATCAGCCCACCCTCCGCTCATCCCGACATTCGCCGGGATGAGCGGAGGGGTGGGCTTGGTCGAATCCACCCTAGGCCGCCAGAGCGCGGGCGTAGACCGCCGGGTCGACATTGCCGCCGGACGCCACCACCAGCGCCGCAGCGCCTTCCAGAGACGCCCCGTCCAGCAGCGCGGCGAGCGCCACTGCGCCGCCGGGCTCCAAGACCAGCTTCAGGTGGCGGAAGGCGAAGGCCATGGCCGCCAGCGCTTGCGTATCGCTCACCGCCAGCGCGCCAGTCAGCCGCGGGCCGGTGATCGCGAAGGTCATCGCTCCGGGCTCCGGCGCCATCAGCGAATCGCAGAGGCTGGGCGCCGCGTCGACCACGCGGGTCGGCCGCCCCGCCTTGAGGCTGGCGGCATGGTCCTCGTAGCCCTGCGGCTCGACCACATAGAGCTTCGTCCTGGACGACAGCCGCTCGAAGCCGAGCGCGATGCCGGCCATCAGCCCGCCGCCGGAGCCGGGGCACAGCAGCCGTTCGGCCTGGACCCCGAGCGCCTGGAGCTGCCGGGCGGCTTCCAGCCCCACCGTGCCCTGGCCGGCGATGATGAAGGGGTCGTCGAAGGCCGGCACCACCACCGCCCCCCGCGCCTTCGCGATCGCCTCGGCGATGGCCTCGCGGCTTTCAGTATAGCGGTCGTAGGTCATCACCTCCGCGCCGTAGCCCAGCGTCGCTTCCACCTTGATGCGCGGCGCGTCGGCCGGCATGACGATCAGCGCCGGACAGCCCACCAGCTTCGCCGCCAGGGCCACGCCCTGCGCGTGGTTGCCGGAGGAATAGGCCACCACGCCGCGCCGCCGCTCCCAGGCGCTGAGCCGCGACAGTCGGTTGTAGGCGCCGCGGAACTTGAACGAACCGGTGCGCTGCAGCGCCTCGGCCTTCACGAACACTCGCCCGCCCGCCGCCTCGTCCAGGGCGTCGCAGCGGAGCAGCGGCGTCTCCACGGCGTGGCCCTGCAAGCGGCCGGCGGCGTCCAGGATGTCTTCGAAGCGGGGCGTCATCGACCGCGCATCTGCCAGCGGCCGGGGACGGAGTCGAGGCGCGGCTGGACGAGCGGCGGCTGCGGACGCTAAGCGGACGCGGTGATCGACGCTTCTCCCTCGCTGATAGGCGCGCGCGTGGCTGGGCCGCCGCTCAGCCCCGAGCCGACGACTGTTCGCACCCTGCCCTGGAGCGACTACGCCCTGCTGGACAGTGGGGGAGGGCGCAAGCTGGAGCGCTATGGCCGCTTCACCGTCGTGCGCCCCGAGCAGCAATGCTTCTGGCCTCGCCGCCTCGGCGACCGGGCGTGGACGGCGGCCGATGCGGTGTTCGATCCCGCGGACGAGGAGGACGACGGCCGCTGGCGGCTGAACGGCCCCGTGCCCGACGCCTGGCCGCTGGGCTGGGGGCCGGCGCGGTTCAAGGCGCGTCTGACCAGCTTCCGCCACCTGGCCTTCTTCCCGGAGCAGGCGGCGAACTGGGCCTGGCTTGAGCAGCGGGTGCGCCGGCTCGAGGCGCCGCGGGTGCTGAACCTGTTCGGCTATACCGGCGTCGCCAGCTTAGTGTGCGCGGCGGCCGGGGCGGCGGTGACCCACGTGGACGCGTCCAAGAAGGCCATCGGCTGGGCAAGGGAGAACGCCGGACTGGCCGGGCTCGCCGACCGCCCGGTGCGCTGGATCTGCGAGGACGCCCGGCGCTATCTGGCGCGCGAGGTCAAGCGCGGCTCCCGCTACGAGGGGATCGTCCTGGATCCGCCCAAGTACGGCCGCGGTCCGGCGGGCGAGGTCTGGCGGCTGTTTGAGGACCTGCCTGAACTTGTGGGCCTATGCGCCGAGCTGCTGGCCGAGGACGCCGGTTTCCTGCTGCTGAACGCCTACGCCGCGCGCATCTCCGGCCTGTCCCTGGCGCACCTAGTCTCCGGCGCCCTGACTGGGCGGGCGGGCGTGGTGGACTGGGGCGAGCTGGCCCTGCGCGAGGACGAGGCGGCCGGGCCCGCGCGCGAGATCGGCCTGGCCTTCTTCGCGCGCTGGCGGCGGGACTGATGGCGGCGCCCGATCCCCGCCGGATCACCTCCCTCGCCAACCCACTGGTGAAGCTGGCGCGCGGGCTGCACCTGCGCAAGGAACGCGAGGCGAGCGGCCTGTTCCTGGCGGAAGGCCTAAAGATCGTCACCGAAGCCGTTGATCTAGGTCAGACCCCGCGCTTCCTCCTGCACGGCCCTGGCGCCGACCATCCCGTGCTGCAGCGGGTGATGCACGCCACCCTCAAGGCCGGCGGCGACGTGGTGGAGGTGAGCCGCGAGGTGCTGGAGAAGATCGCCCGCCGGGACAATCCCCAGGCTGTGCTCGGCGTCTTCCCCCAGCGGTTCGCCGATCCGGCCACGCTCGACCCCTCCGGCGCCGCGTGCTGGGTGGCGCTGCAGGCGGTGCGCGATCCCGGCAACCTAGGGACCATAGTGCGCACGGCGGACGCGGCGGGCTGCGGCGGCGTGATCCTGGTAGGCGACTGCTGCGATCCCTACTCGGTGGAGGCGGTGCGCGCCACCATGGGCTCCATCTTCGCCGTTCCCCTGTTCAGGCTGCAGGTGGACGCTTTCCTGGCGTGGCGAAAGCGGTGGCCGGGCGCGGTCGTGGGTACGCTGCTCAGCGCCGAGTTGGACTACCGCGTCGCCGACTACCGCGCACCCAGCCTCATCCTCATGGGCAACGAACAGGCGGGCCTGCTCCCCGACCTCGCCGCCGCCTGCGACGTGGCGGTGAAGATCCCCATGCGCGGCCGCGCCGACAGCCTGAACCTGTCGGTGGCCGCCGGCATCATGATCTATGCGGCCACCGGGTGAGCGCGCGTCACAGGTCTTCGGTTTTGGGCAGCTTCTCAGCCATGCCGAGGGCGGCCTCGCGGCGATCCATCTCCGCCCAGATGGAGGGCAACTGGACGCCGAGGCCGTTCCAGAGCGCCACCAAGTTATAGAGCAGGTCCACGCTCTCGTTGATCAGGGCTTGGCGGTCGCCGATCACCGCCTCGATGGCGACTTCGCCCGCTTCCTCCACCACCTTCTGCGCCAGCTTGGGCGGGCCGCCGGCCAGCAGGCGGGTGGTGCGGGGGCTGTCACGGCGAGCCTCGCGCACCTCCTGCACGGCGCGCCACAGTCTTTCCAGTCGGTCGGCGTGGGCGACGTCCCCGGGCGAGGGCGCCGTCGTTCCCTTCGCGCTGCTGCGTTTCGGCTTGGCGGCCGCCCTCGGCTTCGAGACGGTTTTCGATCCGGCCGGTTTGGCGATGCGGGGTTCCGCCGGAGCGCGCCTCACGGCGTCCTTGGCTTTGGGTTTGGCCACGACGCGCCTCCATTTACTCCGTGTACAGACGGCTCGAGCCTCTGCGGGAGAGCCCCGGCCGGTCCTCACGTGCGCGGAGTCGGCCTCGGGTTCAAGGCGCCACGGCTTCGGTCTCCCGAGACGGCGCTTCGGCCGCGCCGCCGAGGAACTTCTTCACCACCCTCGCAGCCTGGCGGATGCGGTGCTCGTTCTCGACCAGCCCGATGCGCACATAGCCCTCACCATATTCGCCAAAGCCTAGGCCCGGAGCGACGGCCACGCCGGCCTCCTCGATCAGCCGTTTGGCGAACTCCATAGAACCCATGGCGGCGAACTTGGGCGGCAGCGGCGCCCAGGCGAACATGGAGGCGGGCGGGGCGGGGATGTCCCAGCCGGCGCTGGCCATGCTCTTAATCAGGCAGTCCCGGCGCGACCTGTAGATGGCGCGGATGTCGGCCACGCAGTCTTGGGGCCCGTTCAGCGCCGCGATCGCCGCCACCTGGATCGGCGTGAAGGCGCCGTAGTCGAGGTAGGATTTCACCCGCGCCAGCGCTGCGCACATGCGCGCATTGCCCACCACCATGCCCATGCGCCAGCCGGCCATGGCGAAGGTTTTGGACAGGCTGTTGATCTCCACCGCCAGCTCGCGGGCGCCGTCCACCTGCAGGATGGAGGGGGGCGGGTTGTCCTCGAAGTAGATTTCCGAATAGGCCACGTCGGAGAGGACCAGCAGCTCGTGGCGCTTCGCCAGCCGCACCACCTCCTTGTAGAAGTCCAGGTCCACCGACTGGGCCGTCGGGTTGGACGGGTAGGAGACGATCATCACCGAAGGGGCGGGGGCGGAATGCTTCACCGCCCGGTCGATGCCGGACAGGTACTGCTCGGGCGAGAGCGCCGGCACGTGGCGGATCACCCCCCCCGCCATGATGAAGCCGTAGGCGTGGATCGGATAGGCAGGGTTGGGGCAGATCACCGTGTCGCCCGGCGCGGTCAGGGCCTGGGCCAGGTTGG
>CAXUEN010000091.1:0-8112 GCA_964249945.1 uncultured Caulobacteraceae bacterium
GTCGGTGTCCCCCGAATAAACCGCCCGCTCCATCCCCGAGCGGTCGATCAGCACGGTGGTGGGGAAGCCGATCAGGGGAGGCTTCATGCCCGCCATAAAGGCGTACTTGGCGTCCTGATAGAAGCCGAGCGGGGGATGGGCGGCGATGAAGGCCTTGGCCTTGTCGGTCTGGCCGGAGGTGTCCATGCTCACCGCGAGTACCTCGACGCCGTGACTCGCCTCGGCGGCCTGTAGGGCGGCCAGCGTCGGCATCTCCTTGACGCAGGGGGCGCACCAGGTGGCCCACAGGTTCAGCACCACCGCACGGCCCTTGAAGTCGGTCAGGCGCACGGGCCTGGCGTCCTCGCCCACGAAGGCCACCGAGGCGGCGGCAATCGGGTCGGGCAGCACCTGCAGCTTGGCCATCGCGCCGCGGTTCAGACCCGACAGCCCGGCGGTCATGCCCGGTTTGATCGCGGCGGAGACGATGACGTATAGGACCCCCACCATGCCCACCAGGATCACCAGCGCCAACGCCGTCGTCAGGCCGCGCCCCATCATGGGGCGCCTGGCGCCGGGCTGTCCGGCCCCTTGAGGTTGCACATCCGCCATGTCCGATGATCCCGTGGTCCCGAAGGGGCAAGACATGTGGGGCGGCCGGTTCGAGCGGCGACCCGCCGAGCTGATGCAGGCGATCAACGTCTCGATCGGCGTGGACCGCCGGCTGTGGGCGCAGGACCTTCGGGCCTCCCGCGCACACGCCGCGATGTTGTCCAGACAGGGCGTGATTACAAGCGCCGACGCGACCGCGATCCAGGACGGGCTGAACAGGATCGAGCAGGAGATCGCGGATGGGAACTTTCCTTTCCGCGACGAATACGAAGACATCCACATGAACGTGGAGGCGCGGCTGGCCGAGCTGATCGGTTCCGCGGCCGGCCGACTGCACACCGCGCGCTCGCGCAACGACCAGGTGGCGGTGGACTTCCGCATGTGGGTCCGCGACGCCTGCGACCACGCCGTAGGCCAGCTACAGGCGCTGCAGAGCGCCCTGCTGGACAAGGCCGACGCGCACGCGGCGACCCTGATGCCCGGCTTCACCCACCTGCAGCCCGCCCAGCCGGTCACCTTCGGCCACCACCTGATGGCCTATGTGGAGATGTTCGGACGCGACGCCGCCCGCTTCCGCGACGCCCGCGCGCGCATGAACGAGTGCCCGCTGGGCGCCGCGGCGCTTGCCGGCTCGCCCTTCCCCATCGACCGCGACTTCACCGCCGCCGAACTAGGCTTCGACCGCCCCACCGCAAACTCCCTGGACAGCGTCTCGGACCGCGACTTCGCCCTGGAATACCTCTCGGCCGCCTCCATCTGCGCGGTGCACCTGTCGCGCCTGGCGGAAGAGATGGTGATCTGGGTGACGCCGCAGTTCGGCTTCGCGCACCTGTCGGACGCCTTCACCACCGGTTCCTCCATCATGCCGCAGAAGCGCAACCCGGACGCCGCCGAGCTGGTGCGCGCCAAGATCGGCCGCATCTTCGGCGCCCTGACCAGCCTGACCCTGGTGATGAAGGGCTTATCCCTGGCCTATGCCAAGGACATGCAGGAGGACAAGCCGCCGGTGTTCGACGCCCACGACGCGCTGGACCTGTCGCTCGCCGCCATGACCGGCATGGTGGCCGACATCAAGCCGGACGGGGATCGGATGGCGCAGGCCGCCGGCTCCGGCTTCTCCACCGCCACCGACCTGGCGGACTGGCTGGTGCGCACCCTCGACCTCCCGTTCCGCCAGGCCCACCACGTCACGGGCGCCGCGGTGAAGCGGGCGGAGGCGCTGGGCGTCGGACTCGCGGAATTGTCCCTGCAAGAGTTGCAATCCATCGAACCCGGGATCGACGACGGCGTTTACGCCGTGCTCTCACCGTCAGCGTCGGTGGCGAGCCGGACGAGTCATGGGGGCGCCGCCCCTGATCAAGTCCGACTCCAATCGGCGCGTTGGAGGGGCATATTGTCATGACGAGAACGGACCTGCGCCGCTGGATCGTTCCCGCCGCGCTCATGGGGGCCGGCGTGCTGACGCTCGGCCTCACGGCCTGCGGCGAGGTCGGTCCGCTGCAGCAACCCCCGCCCCTATTCGGCCGGAACGCAAAAAACGACTACTACGCCCAGCGCGCCGCCCAGGCGCGGGCCGCGAGCGACCAGAGCGCCGCCAGCCGCAACACCACCGGCTCCGCCGAGCGCGAAGCCAACACCGTGGACGACGACCAGCCGCTCACCACCCGCGACATCCAGGACCCTGCCTCCAAGCTGACCACGCCGCGGGACTCCCCAGTGCCGGGAGAGCCGAACCCGCTTGGCCCCAACATTAGCACCACCCCCCCAAACTGAGCGATCGTCTCTTCCCCCCCCCCAACGTTGGGTGGGACAGAATAAGAAACGCCAGGCTTGATCGACCTGGCGTCCCACAGGATGAGAGGGACTGACCGAGCCCAGGACACCCCATGCACCACTTCCACGACCGGCCGGGCCCCGCCGGGCCTGAGCTGTGGTGCGAGGACGTCTCCCTCTCGCGCGTCGCAGCCGAGGTTGGCGCCCCCGTCTACGTCTATTCCACCGCCACCCTCGCCCACCACTTCGCCGTTTTCGTCCAGGCCTTCGCGCCCCGCGAGATTTCTGTCGCCTATGCCGTGAAGGCGAACAGCAGCCTGGCGGTGCTGGCCACCCTGGCGGGGCTCGGCGCTGGGGCCGACACCGTTTCCGAGGGCGAGATCAGGCGGGCCCTGGCCGCAGGCGTGCCCCCCTCGCGCATCGTCTTCTCCGGCGTCGGCAAGACCGATGCGGAACTGGCCTTCGCGCTGGACGTCGGCGTCTGCGAGATCAACATCGAATCCGAGCCGGAGCTGCACCGCCTCGCCGCCCTCGCCGCCGCCAAGAGACGCCGCCCTACCGTGGCGCTCCGCGTCAACCCCGACGTGGGCGCCGGCGGCCACGCCAAGATCACCACCGGCGCCGACGACAACAAGTTTGGCATAAGCTTCAGCGAGGGCGGGCGCCTGTACGCGCAGGCCTGCGCCCTGCCCCAGTTGGACGTGGCGGGCCTGGCCTGCCACATCGGCAGCCAGATCACCGATCTCGCCCCGCTCCGCACCGCCTTCGCCGCCATGGCGGACCTGGTGGCGCGGATTAGGGCTGGGGGCCTGCCGGTGCGGCGGCTCGACCTCGGCGGCGGCCTGGGCGTCCCCTATGGCGACGGCCCCGACCCGCCGAGCCCCTCCGACTACGCCCGCGCCGTGCTGGAGACGGTGGGCGATCTGGGCGTGGAGCTGGCCTTCGAACCGGGGCGACTGATCGCCGCCAATGCCGGGGTGCTGCTGAGCCGGGTGATCCAGGTGCACGAACGCCCCAGCGGCCGGCGCTTCCTGGTGCTGGACGCGGGCATGAACGACCTGCTGCGCCCGGCCCTGTACGACGCCCACCACGCCATCCGCCCGGTGCACGCGCCGGGCCCGCACGCGGTGGAGCGCCCCTACGACGTGGTCGGCCCGGTCTGCGAGACCGGCGACACCTTCGCCCGCGACCGGCGCCTGCCTGAGCTGACGGCCGGCGACCTCGTGGCCCTACTCACCGCCGGCGCTTACGGCGCCTCAATGTCCAGCGAGTACAACAGTCGGCCGCTCATTCCCGAAGTGCTGGTGAAGGGCGCCGAGTTCGCCGTCACCCGCCCCCGCCCGAGCTACGAAGAAATGCTGGGGCGCGAGCGCATGGCGCCTTGGCTCGGGTGAGCTACGCGCCGGCAAGCCTCTGGACTGGCCCCCGCCTCCCGACGGTGGGGTGAGCTGATCCAGGGCTAACAACGCGTATAGACCCCGATCGTAAATCTACCTGAGCTCGCAGCGATCAATGAAGGTCTCGTCCTTCAGTATGCAGGTCAGCAGTCCTCGCCAGTCGTGGATCGTACCAATCCGGGCTCGCGTAGCCGGAGTGAGGGGTAGCCGGTCGGCGGCCCAAAGCTTCTGCCTGACCGAGGGACGACCATTGAACAGCCCCTCGGGGAACCTGCTCGCCTGCTCGACACTCCGGCGCGCATTTGTCAGGAACTAGGCGGAATTAACCACACTCTTCAGGGCGTCGACGAGCGGCCAGCCGGCGCGTTCGCGCACGACCGTCGCCGACTCGAGCTCGCGGCCCAAGAACACCTCGTAGCAGGATGCGATGAAGTCGCCATCAGCATAGTCCGACTGCATGGAGGACGCAGCGAAGCGCCCGCCTTGGGCGCCGGCGTCGAGCTTCAAACGGAGCCTCGCCAAGTAGCGGTTGTAGACCGGCGCTCCCGGATGACCCGCCCAGTCCCACGGCTTGCGGTGGGCGAAGTGGGCGATCCGCGCGCCTTCGTAGTCCTCCAAAGTGATCGGTCGATCATCTACGAGATAGCGGTTCCAGGTCCCATCCAACCTGTACCAGCTATCGCCGATGATGCAGTTCAGCGCCTCCTGGTCGGGCAGCGCAGCATGCGGGTTCTCTACCAGCCAGTCCAGGCATCTACGGGCGATGTCATGATACTTGTAAGTGTCGACCTCGGTGACGGTCATGCCGGAATTGAAGGTGTTCGGATCATCCTTCCGCCGCAGGTCGTGCACGGCCGCGAAGAACTCGGCGCCCAGGTCCAGGTCGGACAAGGGACGCAGGCTGCCGTTGACGATCATGTCGCTGTCGAGGATAAGCAGACGCGCGTTGGGATCCCCTACGGAGCAGGCGATGAACAGACGGCCCAGGACGGCGGGAGGATACTGCTCGGTGTAGCGGCGCTTGATATGGCTGTAAGTCGACTCTTCTATTTCCAGGAAGCGCAGGCGAGAGGCCAAGCCGCCGGCGCCCGCCCGGATCATCGAGCCGTCCTGGTCCCCAAGGCTGAACGCGGCCTCGCGGAATCGGTCCTCCACCGTCTGGCCGCCGACGGCGTCGAGGCGACCGCGGAGCCTGGTCAGGAAGCGGTTGTACACAGCAGCGCCCGGGTGCTCTGAATAGTCCCACGGCTTGGGTCCGGCTAAATGGGCGATCTTGGCGCCTTCGTAGCCTTCGGTCGTGAACGTCTCGTCTTCAAAAAAGAAGTGGTTCCAGGATCTGTCCAGCCTGTACCAGCAGTCGCCCACCACCGCGTTCAACGCGTCCTGATCGGGATATCCAGGCTGGTCCTTCTGTTCGGCCAGCCACGACAAGGCGCGTCGGCCGATGGCGTGACGCCTGTATCCGTCGACGGCGCAAAGGGTCAGCCCCGAGTTAAAGTAGTTGTGGTCGTCGCGACGCGGGGATCGTGGATGGCGGCGAAGAACTCCTGCTTCAAGTCCAGGCCCAGCAATGGGCGCAGGCTCACATTGACGATCAGGTCGCTGTCTATGGTCACAAGCCTGGCGTCGGGGGCATTAATGGTGTCCGCGATCAGCAGACGGCCGAGCACGGCCGGAGGATACCAGGTGGTAAACCTGCTCTCGTTGACCTGCGAGAGCATCTCCGCACCCACGGCTATGAACCGGAGCCAATCGTCTTCCCGATTGGCTCCCGCACGCAGTATCGCCTGATCTTCCCGGGTCAGGCCGAAGCCGGCGACAATGATGGTGGCGTCCGGCACATCGCCGTTTACGCTGATCGAGGTGAGCATGACGGCGGTATGCTCGATGAACTTTCGATCGCACGAACAGCCAATGAACCAGGGTTGCGCCCCGCCGGTCGAGTCAGTCTGCACCAAAAGCCTCCTTGACGGCCGCACGGTTTAACGAGCTACGAACGCGCCTTCAACATGCGCGGCCTGTCCCATCCCGATCCGGCGCGGCACGGATTCGCGATCATCCCGCCGGCGCCCGCACCGCCCGCCTGCGGAGCCGCGCCAGCCGCCTGAGCCTCCTCCAGAAGCGGGTCTTGGCGGGTTCGGGGTAGGGCTGGAGGTTGCGGACGAACTCCTCGGCGGACTGGCGCCAGGAAAAGCTTTCGGCATAGGCGCGGACCGCCGCGCGGTCGAGGTGCAGGCAGTCCAGGCAAGCCTGGCGCAGGTCATCGTTCACCTCGCCCGCGTTCGAGCCCGGGATGATGTCGATGGGGCCAGGCGCAGGGTAGGCCGCCACCGGGGCGCCGGCGGCCATCGCCTCCAGGATCACCAGGCCGAAGGTGTCGGTGAGCGAAGGGAAGACCAGGGCGTCGGCACGGGCGAAGTAGGCCGCCAGCTCCTCGCCGGACCTAGTCCCTGCGAACAGCGCCTCGGGGTAGCGGGCGTGGAGCGCCTCGCGCGACGGGCCGTCGCCGACGACCACCTTGGTCCCGGGCAGGTCCAGCGCCAGGAAGGCCTCGATGTTCTTCTCCGGCGAGACCCGGCCGACGTTCAGCCAGATCGGGCGCGCGACGCCGTCCAGCACCTGGGGGAACTGCGCGGCCCGGCCGGGGTGGAACAGCACGGTGTCCACGCCCCGCGACCAGGGCGACAGGTTGCGGAAGCCCCGCTTGGTCAGCTCCTCGCGCATGGTGGGGGTGGCCACCATCACCCGGCCCGACGCCCTGTGGAACCAGCGCATGTAGGCGTAGCCGGCAGAGACCGGCATGGGCGCCCGCGCGGCCAGGTATTCAGGGAAGCGGGTGTGATAGCTGGTGGTGAAGGGCAGCTTCCACTCGATGCACAGCCTACGCGCCGCCAAGCCCACCGGGCCTTCGGTGGCGATGTGGATCGCCTCGGGCTCGAAGGCCTTGAACATCTCCTGCATGGGCTCGTAGGCGCCCATGGCCAGCCGGATCTCCGGATAGGTGGGCATGGGCAGGGTCTTGAACTGGTCCGGCGAGACCACCTCGACCACGTGGCCCATGGCGCGGCACTCGGCGACGGTGCGGGTAAGGGTGCGCACGACCCCGTTCACCTGCGGCTCCCAGGCGTCGGTGGCGAGCAGGATGCGCATCAGGCGGTCGCCCTGCGATGGGCGCGCTGCCTGGACCTGTCGTCTGCTGCAGCCTCCACCGCGTTCCCGCACCCCGTGTCGATCAATGCCCGCTCGCGCCTGCCCGGGGCGGTCCTGCGGCGGCGGCGCGCCGTTGCGGTCCCGTTCGGCGAGCCGGCGTCATAGGATCAAAGCCCTCGTCTGGCGAGCCAAAACTCATCGCGGGGGGTCGGGGTCCGGGCCGGTTTTTCCGACGCGCAGGATAATTGACGCCTAGGCGATCCGGCCGACCCGTCCTATCTGAAGCTTGGTTGCGGTGCAGCATTCGGTTGGGAACATGGACGCAGCGGTGGACAGGCGAGACGGTCTCGCCCCAGGCGTCGCCCCGGGGGCGGACGGGACAGCGCGTCCCCGTCAGGCCGGCGACAGCCCCAAGTCGCTGCGCACCCGCGCCCGTATCCTGGATACCGCCATGCGGCTGTTCGCCGAGATCGGCTACCACCCCGCCAGCAACGCGGTGATCGCGGAGGCCGCGAGCCTGACCCGGGGCGCCATGCTCTACCACTTCGCCAGCCGCGAAGCCCTGCTCGACGCGGTCATCCCGTACATCCAGGCGGCGCGGGCGCACCTGTTCGAAGGCGCCGCGGCCCACATGCCGCCCGGGACGGAGCTCAGCGACCACGCCATCGAGAGCTACTGGCGGCTGCTGCACGAGCTGCCCTTCATCGCCTTCGCCGAGCTGGAACACGCTGCACGCACCGACGCCCCGCTAAGGGAGCGGCTGCAGGGCGCCCAGGCCGCCTTCGACCGCAACCAGGTGGGCGAGCACATGGCCGGCCTGGTGCAGGCGGGCGACGCCCCTCGCTTCCAGGCCAGCCGCGATTTGGCCCGCTTCGTGCTGGAGGGGCTATCGCGCGCGCACCTGGCCTACGAGGGCGACGCCCGCACCGAGCGGCTGCTGACCGTGGTCAAGCGCGCCGCGCGCATGCTGAACCGCAAGGGCGCGCTGACCGACATCTGGCCGGAGGGCTGAAGGTCAGGCCGCCGGTCGCGGCTTGGCCTCAGCTTCGATCGGCGCCATCTCGGCCGGGCGCCCGGCGAACTGGCGGCGCGCCTGCGCCAGCGCCGCCTGCTGCGCGGCCGTGTCGCCCAGCACGCCATAGGATCGTACCAGCCGCGCCCAGCCCTGCGGGTCGTCGGGGGCCGCCTTCAGCTCCGCGGC
>CAXUEN010000092.1:0-8083 GCA_964249945.1 uncultured Caulobacteraceae bacterium
GATGATGAACAGGAACAGGATCAGGATCTGGGGCAGGAAGACCAACACGCTGCCCACCCCCGAGATCACGCCCTCCGAGATCAGGCTGCGCAGCAGGCCCGGCGGGAAGGTCTGGCCGACCAGCACGCCCAGGTTGTCGAAGCCGGCCTTGATCAGGTCCATCACCGGCTGGGCCCAGGTGAATACGGCCTGGAACATCAGGAACAACAGGGCCAGCAGGATGACCGAGCCATAGACGGGATGCAGCAGCACGCCGTCCAGCTTGCCGGTCAAGGTGTCGGGCCGCGCCGGCGAGGCGACGCAGGCCTTGCGGATACGCTCGGCCTCGCGGTGGGCGGTGCGCAGCTCCACCGGCCCGGGCTCCCGCCACCGCACCTCCGAGGACAGCGAAGCGGGGCCGCGCGCTAGACGCTCGGCGGCGGCGAGCAGGGCGTCTACGCCGCGCTTCCGGGTGGCCACGGTGGTGACCACCGGGACGCCCAGCTCGCGCGACAGGCGCTCCAGGTCGATGCGCCAGCCCTGGCGCTCGGCGATGTCGAACATGTTCAGCGCCAGCACCATGGGCCGGCCGACCTGCTTCAGCTCCAAAACAAGGCGCAGCGCGCCGCGCAGGTTGGTGGCGTCGGCGATGCAGACCAGCACGTCCGGCGGCGCCTCGCCTGCGAGACGGCCCAGCACGGCGTCGCGGGTGACCACCTCGTCGGGGCTGCGGGCGCGGAGCGAATAGGTGCCGGGCAGGTCGAGCACCCGGGCGCGCCACCCGTCGGCGGAGGTGACCACGCCCTCCTTCCGCTCCACCGTGACGCCGGCGTAGTTGGCGACCTTTTGGCGACTGCCGGTGAGGGCGTTGAACAGGGCGGTCTTGCCGCAGTTGGGCGCGCCGATCAGGGCCAGGCGCGCAACGGCTACGGGCAGCGGCTGGGATGGCGCAGCCTCGATGTTCAGTCGGTCGGCGAGGCTCGGCGGCGCGGGCTCGAGGACCGCGTCCGCACTCATTCGGCGACGCTCATGGGGTGGGTCTCAGGCGGCTAGGCCGCGGCGGGGGCGCAGCCGGCCCGCCTCCACCTGGATCAGCACCGAATCGGCCTCGCGCCGGCGGAGCGCCACGCGGGCGTCGTCGATGCGCACCGCGATCGGGTCGCCGCCCAGCGCGCCCTCGTGCAGGATCTCGACGCGGGCGCCTTCCACGAAGCCGATCTCCAGCAGCCGGCGTTCCAGCTCGGCCGGCGCCAGCCCGCCAACGGCGCTTGCCAAGGAGCCCGTCCCCACCGACGACACCACGCCGCGCAGGCCCCGGGCGCCACGCCCCAGAGGAACCACGCCCCGCGCCGCCTGGGCGCTCGATGAAAGGGAGGATCGTACGGGAGAGTCCTGAAGCCGCTTGAGCAAGGTCGTCGAAGCTCCACCCGCGAATGCCTCTCAATATCCGCCCGAACGCCCCGCTGCGCAAGTGCTAGCGAGACACACTCGCAAACGCGGACAGGAACTCCCCGTCGAACGGCCCTGTTTTGTAGGAAGCGACGAGGAGACCGACGATGAAAGCCATGCGCATCCACCGTTTCGGCGGCCCCGAGGTCCTGCAGCTGGACGAGATCGACATCCCCGGGCCGGGACCCGGCGAGGTGCGGGTGCGGGTCGCCGCCGCCAGCCTGAACCCGGTGGACTACAAGATGCGCCAGGGCGGCTATGCGCGCCTGCCCGCCTCCGCCCTGCCGGTGACGCTAGGCCGCGACCTCTGCGGCGTGGTGGAGACGATCGGACCGAACGTAACCCACGTCGTGCCAGGGGAACCGGTCTTCGCCATGCTGGGCTGGGACCGTGGCGCCTATGCCGAACAGGCCATCGTCAAGGTCGGCGAGTTCGCCGCCAAGCCGGAGACCCTGACGGTGATCGACGCGGGCTCGCTGCCCCTGGCCGCCATGACGGCCTGGCAGGGCCTGTTCGATCAGGGCGAGCTGAAGGCCGGTGAGCGGGTGCTGATCCATGGAGCGTCCGGGGGGGTAGGCTATCTCGCGGTGCAGTTCGCCAAGCTGCACGGAGCGGAGGTGATCGCCACCGGCTCCGCCGCCAACTTGGACTGGATTCGGAGCCTGGGAGCCGAGCAGGTGATCGACTACAAGGCGCAAGCGTTCGAGGACGAGGTGCGCGACGTCGACCTCGTCTACGACCTGATCGGCGGCGACACCCGCGCCCGCTCCTGGGGCGTGCTCAAGCCGCACGGACGGCTGGTGACCACCGTCTCCAAGGAGCCGGTGGAGGAGCAGGCCGCCCAGCACGGCCGGAAAGGGCTGCTCTACATCGCCCATCCCGACGCCGACCAGCTGCGCACCGTCGCGGCCATGGCCGACGACGGCCGGCTGCAGGTCATGGTGGACCGCACCTATCCGCTGGAAGAGGCCGCCGCCGCCCACGCCTACCTGCAGGACGGCCACCCGCGCGGGAAGGTCGTGCTGGAGGTGAGATGACATACATTCTCCTCCCCTATGCAGCGGGAGAGGTAACGCGACGCGTAGCGTCGTGACGGAGGGGGCGTCGCCTCAGCTGCGCTTCGACATGCCTGACGCGGCGGCGGCGGCGACGCCCCCCTCACCAGGCTTCGCCTGGTCCCCTCCCCCGCTTCGCAGGGGTAGATAAAGGTCACGGAGACGACAGCCCGGCGTTCTGCAGCAGCTTGCCCTCATCCGCCGTCCAGCCGCCGCCGAGCGCCTTGTAGAGCGAGGTCAGGTCGACGGCGAGCTGGCCTTCGTCCTGCACTAGGCCGTTCCGGGCGTTCAGGTCCGTCTGCTCGGCCTGCAGCACGTTGATGAAGGTCACCAGCCCCACCTCGTACTGCTGGCGCGCGATCATCAGCGAGTTGGCCGATGCGTCCACCGAGGCCTTCTGGGCCGTGATCCGGCGCTGGTCGGCCTGGTAGCGGGCAAGCGAGTCCTCCACGTCCTGCAACGCCTGCAGCACCGTCTTCTTGTAGGTGTAGTAGGCTTGGTCCTGCTGGGCGCGTGCGGCGCGAATGTTCCCTCTGATCTGGCCGCCGTTGAAGATCGGCCACTGGATCAGGCCGAGGCCGGCCGAGGTGCCGCTGTTGGCGTTGAACACGTCGTGGAAGGTCGGCGAGGTGAGCGCGCCGAGCGCCAGGATGTTGAATTTGGGATAGAGGTTGGCGACCTGCACGCCGACGCTGGCAGTGGACTGGGCCAGCTGACGTTCGGCCTCGCGCACGTCGGGGCGGCGGCGCAGCAGGTCGGACGGCAGGCCCACGGGCAGGGTCTGGGGCACGCCGGGCAGGTCGTTGCTCTTGGGATGGTCGAGTTCGGGGGCGAGCGCCTCGGGGTCCTCGCCGACGAGGACCCCGAGCGCGTGGATTTGACCTCTCGCCTGCGCCTGCAGCTGGGGGATGGAGGCGATGGTCGCCTGCACCTGGGCCTGCTGCTGGTTGACGTTCAGACGGGTGACGAAGCCGGTCTGGGCCTGCTGGTGGATGATGGTGAAGGTCGCCTGCTGGCTGGCGACCTCCGCCTGCGCGATCGCGATCTGGGCCTGGAGGTCGCGCAGCTGCAGGTAGTCGCTGGCGACCTCGGCGGTGAGCGAGACTTGGCCGTCGCGCTTGGCCCAGATCATCGCCTGGGTCCCGGCTCGGGCGGCCTCCACGCTGCGGCGGACGCCGCCGAACACGTCCACCTCCCAGGTGGCGTCGAACGCCACGGCGAAGTTGTTAATATGCGAGGGGGCCTCGTCCGACTCGCTGGCGGCGCCGGCCGCCGCACCGCCTGCGGCGCCCGTCCCCGCGCTCGAGCGGCCGGTCAGTGAGCCGAGGGCCGAGTTGCTGGCGTTGGTGTTGATCCGGAGCGCGTTGGCGGCCGTGCTGATGTGGGGCAGGCCCGCGGCCCCGGCGACCACCTCCTGCTCGCGCGACTGGCGGATGCGCGCGACCTCGGTCTTCAGGTCGAGATTGCCGGCCATAGCGCGCTGGACCAGCTGGTCCAGCATCGGGTCGTCGAGCTGTTTCCACCATGTGGCGACCTGGACGTCGTCCACGGGAGCGGGGGACGGCTGGCTGAGGGGTGCGTCCTTGCGACCTCCCATCTCCTGGTAGGCCGGCGGCGCAGGCGTGTCGGGACGCCTGTAATCGGGGCCGACGGTGCAGCCCGTGACCGCCGTGGCGGCGAGGACAGCCGCCAGTGGCGCGATGGAAGGCCTCATCCTCACGCGGCTCCCCCCGACGCGCCGCCGCCCTGGGGCTTGCGCATGATCAGGACGAGCGGCAGGCAGGCCAGGCTGATCCACATGAGCACCCGGAAGGCGTCGATGTAGGACAGCATGCCCGCCTGCTCGTTCAGCTGGCTGTAGAGGCGTCCGAGCGCCTGCTGGTTGACGAAGGCCGCCGGCTGGCCTGCGTTCTGCAGCTGCTGGGACATCTGGGCGAGGCCCTGGACGTAGTTCGGGTTCAGCGGGTTCAGGCTTTCCACATAGCGCGCCTGGTGGAACTGCTGGCGTTGCTCGGTGAGCGTCTGGACCATGGAGATGCCGATGGATCCGCCGAGGTTGCGCATGACGTTCATCAGGGCCGACGCTTGGCTGTTGTCTTCGGCCTTGAGGCCCACATAGGCGACTGCGGTGATCGGCAGGAAGAGGAACGGCAGGCTGAAAGCCTGGAAGGCCCGCGCCCAGGCGATTGAACTGAAGGACAGGTCCGTGTCGAGCCGCTGGTAGTTGGCGAACGCCACCGCCTGCATGAAGAAGGCGAAGCCGACGAGGATGCGCGGGTCGACCTTGGACCCCAGGAAGCCGCCTAAGGGCATGAACAGGATGATGAACAGGCCTCCCGCGGTCAGAGCCAGTCCGGCATCCGTCGCCGTGTAGCCGATAACCTGCTGCAGCAGCTGGGGGATGAATTGGGAAGTGCCGAACAGGATCAAGCCCACCACCAGCATCAGGACCGACGCCGAGGCGAAGTTGCGGCTCGCCAACAGGCGGATGTGCACCACCGGGTCATTGCGGCTGAGCTCCCACGGAATGAAGGCGATCAGGGAGACGGCGCTCAGGAGCGTGGTGATCTGGATCACCGGGCTGGAGAACCAGTCGAGCCGCTGCCCGCGGTCCAGGGTGATCTCCAGCGCGCCGAGGAACAGCGCCGCCAGGGCGAAGCCGGGGAAATCGAACTTGATGCCGCCTTTGGTGAGCGCCTTTCGCTGAGCGACCACGGCGAGCGGCTCCTGGACGAACAGGTGCACCAGGATCAGCGAGAGCGCCCCGAACGGTATGTTGATCAGAAAGCACCAGTGCCAGCTCAGGTTGTCGGTCAGCCAGCCTCCGATCACCGGGCCGAACGCGGGGCCGGCGACCACCACCAGGCCATAGCCCGCGAAAGCGAGGCTGCGCTTGGCGGGCGGGAAGGTGTCCACCAGCATGGACTGCTCCACCGGCGCCAGGCCGCCCCCGCCGATCCCCTGGAAGATACGCGCCAGCACCAGGAAGGTCAGGTCCTGGGCGATGCCGCAGAAGAAGGAGGCGACGGTGAACAGCAGGATAGAGACCATGTAGTAGCGCTTGCGGCCGAACACGTCGGCCAGCCAGCCGCTGATCGGCGTGATCGCCGCCTGGGCGACCAGGAAGGTGGTGAGCACCCACGTCGCCTCGTCGTAGCTTGACCCCGTGGAGCCGGCGATGTGGTTCAGCGCGACCACGCCGATGGAGGTGTCCAGCGTGGTCATGAAGGTGGCGATGGAGATCACCCCCAGGACCGCCCAGGGGTTGCGGTCCCCCGCCACCGAGCGGGCCGGTGTCCAGTCTTCCCCGCCTGCGCCGGCCTCGGACACCCTTAGTGCACCCGGACCTTGGGCTCGACCGAAAGGCCGGGGCCGAGCGGGCAGTCCTTG
Organism: uncultured Caulobacteraceae bacterium; assembly: GCA_964249945.1. Lineage (GTDB taxonomy): Bacteria > Pseudomonadota > Alphaproteobacteria > Caulobacterales > Caulobacteraceae > CAHJWH01. The sequence continues at coordinate 5,874 of CAXUEN010000092.1, forward strand.
GGGGCGCCGTCCAGCACGATCTTCACCGGCACCCGCTGCACCACCTTGACGAAGTTGCCGGTGGCGTTCTCAGGCGGCAGCAGGCCGAAGGCTTGGCCGGAGCCGCGCTGGATGCTGTCCACATGGCCGGTGATCTCGGCCTGGGGGCAGGCGTCCACGTGCACCGTGGCGCTCTGGCCGGCGCGCATGTGGGCGAGCTGGGTTTCTTTGAAGTTGGCGGTGATCCAGGTGCGCAGCGGCACGATGGCCATGATCTGGGCGCCGGGATTGACGTAATTGCCGATGGAGATGGTGCGCTGAGCCACCGTCCCGGCTTCCGGCGCATAGACCATGGTGTAGCCGAGGTTGTCCTGGGCGGTCCTGATCTGCGCGTCGGCGGCGGCGACCTGGGCTTGGCCGGCGGCGATCTGGGCCTTTGCGGCGGCCGCCTGAGCCGCGGTCGCGGCGATCTGGCGCTGGGCCGCGACGGCCTGGCGGTCGGCGGCTTCCCGCTGGGCGGCGTTGCCCTGGGCCATGGCCTGGGCTTGGTCCAGCTGCTGCTGGGAGACGGCGGAGAAGTTCACCCCCTTCAGCGTCTGGTAGCGCACCAGGTCGCGGGCGGAGTTGGTGGCGGTGGCCGCCGCACTCGCCGCCTGGGCCAGGTTCTGGGTGTAGGTGGCCTCGGCCACCCGCACCTGGGCGGCGTTCTGATCGAGTGTCGCCTGGGCCTGGGCGATCTGGGCCTGCGCGTTCGCCTTCTGGGCCTGGGCCTGGGAGAGCTGGGCCTGCTGGTCGCGGGGGTCGATCTGGATCACCGCTTGGCCAGCCGCGACCCGCTGGTTGTCGTCCACCAGCACCTTGAGCACCCGCCCGCCGATCTGCGGGGCCAGGCGCACGAGATGGGTGTCGACGAAGGCGTCGTCAGTGGATTCGAAGTGGCTAGCGTGGACGAAGAAGGCGATGGCGGCGATCACCACGGCGAGAACCGCGACGATCAGGATGACCAGGGTGACAGGACGCTGCAGCAGCCCGTTCTTCTTGGGCGGCGTCTTCTCGTCGTCCTTGGAGGCGCCTTTGTCCTTCGAGCCGTCGGGACCGCCCTCGTCGGCCTCTGCGGTATAGCTGCGCGGGTCGCGGGTGGGCGTCGCGCCGTCTTCGCCCTTGTCCTGGGCGGCTTCGTCAGCGGCCATCCCGTCCCCTCAACGCCCGAAACCTACTTCCTGTGAACCCCTACAGACCTGCGACGCCTCCGGCAAACATCCGATGAGGCCGCGTTCCAGGGACTTAGGCCCACTCGCTCCGCGACGCTTGTACGTTGAGGTTGCGGTGCGGCCGCCGGCGAACGTTTTCGCGGTCTGGACATTGTTGCAGGCAAGCGGAGCCGTTAAGTTGCGCAATCGTTTGGAGACCTGGGTGCTACGAGCCTCGTTCCTGATCACCGCCCTGTCGCTGACCACAGCGGGCGCAGCCTTCGCCCAGACGGGGCTAGACTCCGTCCGTGGCTCTCCGACAGCCGCTCCGACCGTCGTCAATCAGGCGGCTGCGGCGCCCGCAAGCGGCGTGGCCATAGGCTCGAACCCGGACCCGTACGAGAAGCTGAACCGCAAGTCCTACGCCCTGTTCCGCTATCTGGACCGCAAGGCGATCCGCCCGGCCTCGGTCTTCTACGCCCACGCCGTGCCGCACGTGGTGCGCACGGGCCTGCACAACGCCATCCAGAACGTCGGCGAGCCGGTGATCTTCTTCAACGACGTGCTGCAGCTCCACCCCCAGGCGGCGGCGCAGACGCTGGGGCGTTTCGCGATCAACTCCACCGTGGGCGTGGCGGGTCTGGGCGACCCGGCCACCGGCAGCGGCATCCCCTATCACCAGAACGGGTTCGGCACGACGATGGGACGCTACGGCGTGCCGGCCGGGCCCTACATCTTCATCCCCGTGCTCGGTCCCTCCGACGTGCGAGACTTGGTCGGCAGCGGCGTGGACGCCGCGAGCGACCCGCTGACCTGGATCCGCTACACCGGCCGCTGGGAGGTGGGCGCCGCGCGCACCGTCGTCAGCGGGCTGGACACCCGGGCCAACGCCGATCCGCAGCTGAAGCAGATCGACGCCATGGCGACCGACCCCTACGCCACCGTGCGCTCGCTCTACCTGCAGAACCGCCAGGCCCAGATCACGGGTGGCCAAGTCAACGTCAACGACCTGCCCGACTTCGGGCCGGAGCCCGCGGAGAC
>CAXUEN010000093.1:0-8043 GCA_964249945.1 uncultured Caulobacteraceae bacterium
CCCGGTGGAGGTGGTCGCCCCGTTCGCCGCCCGCCTGGGCGCCGATGAGCTGATCGGCAGCCGCCTCAGCTGGACGGCCGAGGACCGGGTGGGGGAGGGGCTGGATGGGCCGAACTGCCGCGGGCCGGAGAAGGTGCGTCGCCTGCAGGCCCGCTTCGGTGCGGCGGTGCAGATCGCCGATGCCTATGGCGACACCTCGGGCGATCGGGAGATGCTGGCCTTCGCACGCCGGGGCCACATGCGGACCTTCACCGGGCGGCCACACGCCTAGGTGAGCCGGCCCTCGGCCATCCGGCCTCCGACCTCGGCTATCCGGCTCAGGCCAGGTGGATCGAAGCCTTCTCGCCGGAGGTGATCTGGTGGCCCGTGAAGTTGGCCTTGGCCACCTCCCAGGCCAGGGTGAAGCTGTTGTCGCTGATCCAGACCTCCGCTTCGCGGGGATCGAAGCGCAGCAGGATCACGTCCGGCGACAACCGGCCTTCGGGAAGCCAGGCGTCGGCCACGCTGCTCCAGAACTGGTCGATCCGGCCCTGGTCGCGCTCTGCGGTCAGTTCACCCAGCAGGCTGGCGTGCAGGTGGTGGTCCTCGCTGACCACGTTGACGATGGCGGCGCGGCCGCCGGCTTCGATCTCGCGCACCAGCGACACGTCCTGCCTGCAGATGAACCAGCTCGGCCGCTCCCCCGCCACCGTATGGCCCTTCATGGGGTGGAAGGGGCGGGGCTCGCCGCCCGCCACGCCGACCATGACCGCGCGGGTGGCGGCGATCGCGGCCTGGAGCCTGGAGATAAGCTCGGCTTGGGTGTGGGCGGTGGTCATCGGTTCGCCTCGTCGGTTCGCCTTGCTAACCGCCAAGCTTGCCGAGGGTTCCGAGTGCGACGGACCGCTTGCCAAGGGCTTCGAAATGGCTATGTTCCGCGCCCTCGCAACCGCCCCTTGGGCGGTGACGAGGGGTGCATAGCTCAGTTGGTAGAGCAGCTGACTCTTAATCAGCGGGTCGTAGGTTCGAACCCTACTGCACCCACCATACGAACCAAGGACCTCGGCGGCCCGCTGGCCATCCTCCCGGCCCGTGTCCCACCGCAGCCCCCTCGCGGGGCTGGCGGAGCGAGAGCGGCCGGTGCAGGCGCGATGGCGCCTTCGGTGCTTCGCTCGGAGGCGTGAGTTCCGCTTGATCGCTCCAGGCGGCTTCCCGATCTCCGACCTAGACGATCCGCGTGTCGCGCCCTACTGGGCGCTGCGCCAGCGTGACGCATTATCGCGGTGGGAGGGCTTCATCGCTGAGGGCGAGGTCGTGCTCGCCAAGGCCGTTCGGGTCGGCCGCTACCCGCTCAGCTCGGTGCCGATTGCGCAGTGGCTTGCAATCGTGACCCTGTCCGGGCGCGGGGTCACTGCTTTGAGGGACTGAAGCTGCTCAGTTCGCGTTCACGCGAGAGGGGCACGAGCACGCCGGTCCGAGGGGTCAGTGGCGTGCCGGTCCAAATCAGCAAGTTCAAAGAGCTCCCGCACCTGGTCTGCGGTCAGGATGATGTCGCCATCCGCGATCGCCCGATCGCGTGCGGCGCGGCGCATGTACTGGCGGTGGTCGACGGACGGATGGTGCAAGGCGAGTTCCTGAATCGCCCGATAAGTCTCTTCTCCAGGCAAGTCGGCCAGCAGGTTAAAGAGATTGCTGCGGGCGTGCTGAGCGTCGTCACGCGATGTGGGCGAGAACACATGGCCGCTTGGCCGCTCGATATCTTCCGAGACCCGGATGTGGTCGTGCATTAGTCCGTACAGACGTCGAAGATCGGTGGCGTTTCGCCAGGTGCCGATCGCCGCGCCGGCACCCCGACGATCCCCCATCAGGTTGGCCAAAAATTCCTCCGCGAATTCGGTCGCTAACTGCCGCTCCAGGGAGGCCAGCTGGCCTTCGAGGGCCGGAATGGCAGCCGTAGGGTCAGCGTCGACCCAGAGGGCGAACCAGAGTGGCCGCTGGTCGTCGGGCGTGATCGCGGCCTTGGCGCGCGTCCGAGCCAGTTCGGCAATCGCCGCCGGCGTCGCACCGCCGCCGACTATGATCGCTCGAGCGTGGCGTAGGACATCGAAGTTGGGCGCCCCGTGTTCGAGGAGCCAGAGGCGCAAGGGCTCTGCCAGTCGGCCGTGTAACCAGGGGGTGTAGTAGACAAGATCATGGAGTAGGTAGTGCATCAGGTTGTCAGGCTTGGCCGCGCCTAGTTCCCACAGGACCTCCGCCCAAATCATCTTAATGGCGATGTCCCGGTGACTGTTAAACAGAGGCTCGAACCAAGTGGGAAAGCCGTTCAGCTCCCAGGGCGCATATCTCAGCGCCTGCAACGTGTCGGCTTCACTCAGCAAATTTAGACCTTGGCTCTCTGGTCCGGCTTCAATCTCGAGACCGGCCATGCCGAAGGTCAGCTGGTAGGGAATGCTCGACCTGTTCGCCCCCTCGGACCCGAGGACCGGGAGGTAGGCGCGCCATTGACGCAGCGCCGCGTCGCGAAACGCTTCGGCGACCGCTTTGCCGAACTCCGGAACCAGCGCTTCCCAATGGCCGCCGCCGCTCCGGCTGAGCCGCGATCCATCACCTTCGATGCTGCGCTGCAGATGAACTTGGTCCCAGGTCATCTCTCCGGGCTTGAGGCCTGGTGGGGAGCGAACGCTTTCGGGGTTGGCCTGCAATCGAGCCACGAAGTCGGCGCGGGCATGAGCGTCCCTAGCTTGCCGCTTCTTGTGCTGCTGATTCCAGTGCATCCCGCTCGAACGCCAGCGCCGAAGGGAGGGATTCGGCGGAGGGCGCATCAGCCGGCCAAGCTTGAACTCCAGGTCCGCGTCGCCGCCGACGGCGCCCCACAGGGCGCGGCGCCATGGGCGAGGAAGGCCGTTTTGAGCATAGGACCGAAAAGTTCGCGATAGGGCAACTGAGCGATCTTCCGGGAGTGCTTTATCGCGTATCCAAGAGAGGGTGCGGGTGAAGCTTTCTGTGTCAAAACGCCAGTAATGGCCCTCCACCAGCACGTTCCAGTCATCCTCGAGGGGCGGGGTGCCCTCCTCTTGTTCGTTACGAGCCAAGGTCACCGAGCGCCAGAACAGCGCGTCGTTCAGCGTTGTCCATCGCGGCACGAGATCTTCGAGTTTAGATTTGTACTCGCGCCCTTCGGAGTCCCCGTAGCGGCCCAAGGCCGGGGCGCTCGTCAGGATCTGCAGGGCCGAGGCGTGCAGCGTCGCGTCGGACCGCCCGATGATCAGGCGTTCAACCGCGCGCATTGCCGGCCCCATGAGCCAGGCGTGAGACTGGGACACCCGGCAAGCTCGAGCCTGAACGAAGGGGGGGCGGGCGAAATAGCCGGCGAAGCCATCAACCAGCCGCTCAAGGGGGCGCTCCACTGCCTGCTCGCTGGTCATGGGCAGACGTTCGATCAGCCGGTGCAGCGCCTGGGTGAGGCCTGTCGACTCGAAACGAACGTACGGTTCCAGGTGGTCGATCGAGGCGATCAGCAGGTCCACGGAGTGGAGGGTGGCCGGCGCGTTATCCAAGAGTTCGGCGAGCAGGCGGCGCGGCAGGGGCTCCGCCCGCTCATTCAGCCCCGCCCACAGTCCGTCCCCGGCGGCATAGCCGCCGACGCTCGCCACCGCGCGGGTGGAGACGATGCGAGCATAGATGCCGCGGTCCGGGTTTAACGAGATTGGCTCCAGGCGCCGCGCCGCGCTCGGCATCTCGCCCTGCCAGATCATCCGGCCGAGGAAGAAGACAACATCATAGTCATCGAAGTGGGTGTCGAGCAAATCCTGAACCGCCGGCTCGAGGTCGGTCTGGGCGATGCGAGAAATCTGTTGGTTGTCGCCACCGCGATTAGCCTTGTTGACGATCCCGGCGACGATGTTCTTGAGGAATTCCTCTCGGGTCCTGAAAGGAAGGCGGGCCGGGTCGCCGCCCTCAAGCGCGATCTCTGGGTGCAGGCTCAGCGCGCGTTCTCGAATACCTTCGTCGGAGAGGATCAGCCACGGCAAGAGCGGGCGGAGGCGGGGTGCGATGATCGTCTCGCCATAGGAGTCGCGGAAGATCAGACCTTCGACCGCCGCGCGGATTTGGGGCCGCTGAAGAACATTCCCGAGCCACTGTGCGGCGAGGAGCTCTCGCATCTCGCGATGGCGGAAACGGACCATGTCGTAGATCGCGTCGCTGAAGACGCCCTTTGAGAGGAGGGCGCCGATCTCCTCGACCGACCACCCGGCGAGGAGAGCGCTCGAGTCTAGGCCAAGTCCCGACGCCCAAGGGAGGCAAATATTAAAGTCGCCGGTGAGTGTCGTCGCAAGGGCGAGACAGCGGGCGCCCTCCAGCGCGCGATCAAGCGAAAGTGGCGGCTCGGCGGGGCCATGTTCACTCAGCCGCTGCCGAATGCCGCGATCCAGGACCGTCAAACGGCTATCGAGACCTCCCGTCGCGTTCCAGGTAGTAATGAGGTCATCAAGATCGAAGGGGAGCTGAGCCAGCCCGAACAGAGCTGTCCGATGGAGGGCCGCAAGGAAGGCTCCGACATCCGACACGCTGCGGTGCCCGGCGAATAGCCGAATGTCGTCTTCATCCAAGGGTGCAAGACGATAGAGCTGGAGACCCGGCTGCGCTTCGGCGTCCTGCCCATGCTTAGAAGGCGTTTCTTTCTCGTCGACGGGCTCCGCGCGCTTCGTGGTCGACGGTAGGAGTTCGTCGATGAGTGCGCTGTCCAGGTTCGGCCGCCAGGCATATGGGCGGCTTGAAATGATTACATGGGCCCGTTGCTGGGCGTCGTGGATGCGGCTGGAGAAGGCGCGCATGGCGGCCTCGAAGGCGCGTGGCGTTTCGAGCCTTACCTCATCAACGGAGTCCAGGAGGAACCATGCCTCACCGCTTCCCTCCAACCAGCGGTCAAAGGCAACGGCGTCGCCAACTTCAAAGGCGGCTCCGAAATCCTCGTCGATGTCCTCGATGCGGATAAAGAAAGCGGCGTGGCCGCGCTCGATTAGCCGTTCGGCTTCGGCGCGCAGCTCGAAGGTCTTCCCGGCGCCTGCGTCGGCGAGGAGGACGACGCGTTCCTGGCCCTGCAGCTCGCCCCACTGTACGCGCTCACCTCCCAGGTGAAGCAACCAGGCTTCGTCGAGCGCCTCGCTGCTCTTTCGATAGTCGCCCGGGATCGCGATGAAATGCCGGATCAAGGGAACAGGCTTCATCCTGGCCGCGCCCCGGCGTTGATCGGATAGAGCCGCGGAAACCATCGCTCCACGGCGTCGACCGGGAAGCCAAGGCGCAGCGGGCCGCGGCTCGAGTCGGCCACGAGCATGCCGCGGTCGACAAGCGCCGAGGTGATCTTCCGCGCCGCTCGCTCCTCATAGTTGGTGAGGAGCGGTACCTTCGAGCGTTCGACTTGACCGCCGACCACCGCCTCGCGAAGCACGATGAAGCTGCCGCGCGGGAGGCGTTTGGCGCGCACCTCCTCTTCGATGTGCAGTTCGATCCGCCGGATTAACACTTCCGGCTCCATCAGTTCGCCCATGAAGGCGATCTGATCGACGGCGCGCTCCAGGAAGAAGCGGCTGAAGGAGAGAAGGCCCTGCTGGGTGAGGTTGCCTCTGCCGTCCCGGTCGCCGCGGCGAGGTTCGTCCGCCCGCGTCAGGAGCTGCTTGTACTGCTCGTCTTCGCGCGCGAGCCCTCGGGCCACCGACCAGAGGCTCGTGCCGACTTCGAGCCGCTTTAAAAGGGCATGGGACATCAGCCGAGCCACCCGTCCGTTTCCGTCCAGGAAGGGATGGATCCACAGAAACCGGTGGTGCACCGCCCCGACCGCCTGGATGCGGCGGAAGCGCGACAGGTTGCGAAAGCCGTAGGCCTGGTCAAAACGGGCCAGGAAACTCGGTAGCTCGACATGGGGCGGCGGGACATGCCGGCCCACCTGAACGTCTCTCTTCCGAAGCGCTCCGGCGACGACCGGTAGGCGCTCGCCGGTGGCGGGGTTCTCGACCCACAGAAACTCGTCAGGCAGCTTCTTGCAGAATTCCTCGTGCAGCCAACGCGCGTAGGTAGCTGTCGCTGGCCACACGTCCGGATCGCGGCCCTCGTCGATGAGCGCCTGGACGTGTATGTGGGCGACGGCTTCCTGCTGAAGTTCCCGTTTGCGGGGCTCGTTCGAGAAGTCGTTGGCTAAGGCGCGATCAATATCGCGCGGGTGCGTGTCGTGCCCTTCGATCAAGTTGGAGTAGTAGCAGTTCATTGATCGAACGAGGGTGCCGACCGACGCCCGCACGATCGGATGCATCCGGCCCGCAAGACCGCTACCATTGGCGAGAAGGGCAGCGGCGATGTCCTCGCGCGCCTGCTCGGACTCCTCCACCAGCATGGGCTCCATGGCGCTCACGTCCATGCCGGTTAGAATGCCGGTTTTTAAACAGCAGGTATACGAGCTTTTTCATATGGCCGCGGGTGACGCTGAGAACTTCCGTGCCGCCATCTGTGCCGCAATCCTGCCCCCATCGGCACAGACGTTCTCCGCCGAGGTTCAATCATCCGGGATGCGGGACTCCGCGGGTGGGAGCCGAACCTATTTTCTTCGAAGCAGACGCTCCGAAGGTCAGCGAACAGTTAGGGTCGACTGGCCGGCCAAGCGCTTCCGGCCCGTTTGCATGTCCGGAAGTCGGAGGCAAGGCGAAGCCCGTGTGGGCGCTGAGCGTCTTGAGGCGCCGGCCAAAGTCGAGCTACACGAGCATCCCCTGGGCAGGTGGCGCGGGTGGCTCCCGACCCGCCTCTCCACGGCGACGCAACTCGGTCTCGGCGCTGAAGCGCACATCCAGGTCCCGCTCCTCGGCGAAGGAGCGGAGGACGTCGCTGTCGAGGTCGCGCCAAGCCTCGCCGCGCTGGGCGCCCGCAGGGACGCGCGGCAGGAGCCCCGGCTCCCGGCTCCAGGCCAGGAGCTGGTCGAGGGACACCTCGTTCAGCATGTCGCGCAGGTGGTGGGCGGTGACGTAGGCGTCCGGCAGGGCGCGGTGCGCCGGCAGGCCCGTCTCATGGTCCAGGCCCTCGGGCCGGCGCAGGTAGCGCAGCATCTGGTTGGAGAAGCGCGGCAGGTGCGGCCACATTCGGAGAGCGCACTTCCAAGTGCACACCCACTCCGCGCCGCCAGTGAACTGCGGCCTGCAGTAGCGCTGCTCGAACGCCGCCCTGTGCGCGGCCAGGGCGGCCACGCCACCCGCCGGCCGCAGCACCTCCGGGGCGACGACCTTCCAGTAGGGCGCATCGGCGACGTCGGCGTCCTGGATGTGGTGGATCGCCATGGTGTCCGGGGTGATCGGGCGGCCCGGGTTGACGAAGAGGGCGCCCCGCTCGCCAGTCACATGCCAGAGATCGTCGGCTCCCCGGACGACGTCCTGCCAGCCGATCTCGCACACGTCGTGAGGACCGGAACCCACCGTCTCGAGGTCAACGACACGGACACGGGTCGGGGGCTGCAGCATAGGTCCCTTCCGGCGTAGCCACCCTATTCAGGCGCGGTCAACACCTCGAGCTTCGGCAACGACAGCCGGCTAGCCCCACCCGCATCAGCGGGTGGGGCATATTCTACAAGCATCGCGGCTCAGCGCTGGGCGGTGCTGGCCTTCGCCCGGTCGGCCAGGAAGGCGTCCACCGCCTCGGCGGTGTAGCGCACGGTGGCGCGGGTGATGCTCAGGTAGGTCGGCCCCTCGCCGGTGATGCGCCAGCGCTCCAGGGTGCGCTCACTGACGGCGAGCCTTTCGGCCACCTCCTTCGGCTTGAGCAGGCGCGGCACGCCGGGCGAGGTCGCGGCGGCCGCCTCGATGGCGTCCGGTGGCGGCAGCTTGGGCTCGGGAGTAGGCTCCAGCTTCGGTGCCGGCTTAGGCCGGAACGCCGGCAGCGTTCTGTCGGCGCCTGCGGGCGCAGCCGGCGCCCTCGGGCCGCCGTTCCTGAAGCCGCCGGTACGGCTGGGGAGCTTCTGCAGCATCGGTCTGTGTCTCCAAAAAGAGAAAGGCCCCGGGCGCGAACCGCGGGGCCTCTCTGAGT
>CAXUEN010000094.1:0-8029 GCA_964249945.1 uncultured Caulobacteraceae bacterium
GCCTCGCCAACATCACGCTGTTGGCGAGGCAGGCGGACCCGCTGGCCTTCGACACCGGGCCCGGCAACGGCCTGATCGACCTGCTGGTGCAGGCGCGCGGCCTCGGCCGCTTCGATGCAGACGGTCGGTTTGCGGCCGCCGGGCGCGTGGACGAGGCGGTGCTGGCCGGCTACTTGGCCCATCCCTACTTCTCGGCGCCTGCACCCAAGTCCCTGGATCGGTACGACTTCTGCCTGGAGCCTCTGGCGCCCCTGAGGATCGAGGACGCCTGCGCCACCCTGGTCGCCTTCACCGCCGAGGCGATCGCCCGCGGGCTGAGCCTGGCCGCCGAGCCGCCGGACGTGCTGGTGGTCGCCGGCGGCGGACGGTCCAATCCCGAGCTGATGCGGGTGCTGGCGGCGCGCGCGCCTTGCAAGGTGGTGGCCGCCGAAGCGGTAGGCTGGCGGGGTGACGCCCTGGAGGCGGAAGCCTTCGCCTACCTGGCGGCGCGTACGCTGAAAGGCTTGCCGATCTCGTTCCCGACGACGACGGGCGCGCCGAGGCCGATCACGGGTGGACGGATCGCGCGGCCGTGAGACGTGATCTCATCCTCCCCTGCGCAGCGGGGGAGATAAGATCAGCCTTCGGCCTGCTGCACCTTCGCCTCCACGCGAGCGCGGTAGCGGCGGACCGCGTCGCGCCTGGCGCCGTAGAGGCGCAGGCTGTCGCGCGCCTTCAGCATCACGAGACCAGCCGCCAGCACGCCGGAAACAACGGCCGCCGTAGCGCGCGGGTTCATCTGGGCAGCGGTGTAGAGGCTGGTCTGGCGCACGCCGAGATAGGGGCTGTGCTCGTGCAGGTCCCGGCCGGCCTTGTGCACGGCGTCGTCCTTGGCCTCGCTCGGTTCGTGATGGGCGCGGCTGAGCAGGGGGACGGCCCAGGCCAGCAGCGGCTCGACGGCAAGCGGGAAGTGCTGGCCGAACTGGGCCAGGGCGCGGCCGCCGCCGCCCACCGTCAGCTCCCGCACCCGCGTCTGGGCGGCGTAGAGGATGGCGTCGGCCACCAGGCTTGCGGTGTAGACCGGCGGCGGGTTCTTGACCGGCGCGCCGGTATAGTTGCGGGCGTGGTCGCGGAAGGGCGTGTCCAGGGCGCTGGGCTTGACCAGGGTCACGGAGACGCCAGGGGCGCTGCGGCTCAGCTCCATGCGCAAGGCGTTGGTGAAGCCCTTCACCGCGTGCTTGGAGGCGGAGTAGGGGCCGAGCACCGGGATGGCTTGGTCCGACAGCACCGAGCCGACATTGATCAGCGCGCCGCCGTCGGGTCGGCCCCTCAGGTGCTCCACCGCCACGTGGGAGCCGTGCACCACGCCCCAGTAGTTGGTCTCGAAGATACGCCGCTGGTCTTCCAGGGGCGTGTCGGCGATGGCGCCGAAGATCGCCACGCCGGCGTTGTTCACCCAGGTGTCAAAGCCGCCGTAGAGCTCGTCCGCCTTGGCCGCCGCGGCCTGGACGGCGGCGAGGTCGGCCACGTCGGCCACGGCGTAGTTGGCCGCGCCGCCGCGGGCCTTCAGCTCCTCGCAGAGCGCCCGCAGGGCCTGCTCGTTGCGCGACACCAGCAGCAGCTTGGCGCCGCGCGATGCGGCCGCCCGGGCGGTGGCGAGGCCGATGCCGGAGGTGGCGCCGGTGATCACGAGCGTCTGGCCCGACAGGGGCTTCAAGGCGGGGCGCATGGATCCACTCCGGAAGGATGATGGAGCAGAACGGGAGGCCGGGTGCGGGGTTCCTGCCGCTCCGGCGTGGTCGCCGATTGCCACAGTCTGTGGCGGGGACTAGGGCGGCGGCTGGGGGGTAGCGGATTCGATGGCGCGAGAGACACGAAGGATCAAGCGCACCGGGCCGGCCCGCAAGCCGAAGCCGCGCGGCGGGCCAAAGCGCCCCGCGCCGCCACCCTCCGCCCGGAGCCGTCCGCCGCCGGAGTCAAGGCGCGGCCGGCTCGGGCGCGGCCTGATCGCCCTGCTGCTGGGGGTGGTGCTCGTTCCGCTGGCGCTCGTGGCGATCTATCGGGTGGTGGCGCCGCCCGTCACCCTGCTGATGGTGGAGCGGCTGGCGCAGGGCTACGGCCTGCACAAGAACTGGCGGCCGGTGTCGCGCATCTCGCCCGACCTCATTCGCTCGGTGATCGCGGCGGAGGACGCCCACTTCTGCAGCCACCGCGGCTTCGACATGGCGGCCATGCGGGCGGCGGCGGCGCACAATGCGCGCGACCCGCGGCGGGTGCGCGGCGGCTCCACGATCAGTCAGCAGACGGCCAAGAACGTCTTCCTCTGGCCGCAGCGCTCCTACGTCCGCAAGGGCCTGGAGGCGGGGTTTACCAGCCTGATTGAGCCGCTCTGGGGCAAGCGCCGGATCATGGAGGTGTATCTCAACCTGGTGGAATGGGGCCCCGGCGTGTACGGCGCACAGGCCGCCTCGGAGCGCTACTTCGGCCACCGGGCGGACGAACTGAGCGCTTCGGAGGCCGCCCGGCTCGCCGCCATCCTGCCCGATCCGCTGAAGTGGAAGGCGGTGCGGCCCGGCGCCTATGTGGCGCGCCGCAGCCGGCGCATCGGGGCGGCGGCGCAGACGGTGCGGGCGGACGACCTCGCCGCCTGCGTGCTCAGGGGCGGGTGAAGCTCAGGGGCGCCCTTGATTCAGGGGCGGCTGAGGATCGACTGCAGCAGGTCGCCGCCGGAAGCGCTCGCACTTGCGCTGGCGGCGGCGTGAGCGGGGGCCTGGGGCGCCGCCATGGCGATGGCGGCGGCGGCGGCGTAGTGGCCCGTGGCCGCCTGGGCGATCTGGTTGGCGACGCCCGCGGTGGGCTGGGCGGCGCGGGTAATGAAGCCGTAGGTTGGGTAGACCGAGTTGCCGAGGTTGTGGCTGGGATCGTACCAGACCTTCACTTGGCTCCAGTCGCCGGTGGGGGAGACGTCGACGACCGTGACGTCCTTCTCCACCTGGCCGCGATGGCCGCCGATCACCGACCAGTTGGCGTGGGTGACCTGGATGATGCGGTCGGTGAGCACGTGGCTAACCACGGAGACGTGGCCGTGGGACATGATCCCGGTGGCCTTGAACACCAGCACCGAGCCCGATTCGGGGGTGAAGCCGCGGCTGTACTTGCCCATGGCCTGCTTCCACCAGGTGGCGGCGTCGCCGAACAGCTGCATGCCGGTGAACATCCGGGCGAACTGAACGCACTGCAGCCCCTGGGCGTTGGCGGAGGAGCCGAATCCGGCGAGGGCGGCCGTGAGAGCGATGGCCGTCAGACGCTTACGCATGCAGGAAATCCCGAAATACCTTACGTGCATGTGAGGATTAGCGTGAGCGATAAGGGTGAACAGGGGCTTACCCGTCGCACCCGGCGTGGTGTTTCGCCACGGAAACTTGGACGCAACAGTGATGGGCCGTAAAAGCCACACATGACGCGACCCAGCCCGGAAGATGCCCGGCGCCCCGTGCCGGGGGTGGGGGTGGTGTGCCTTCGCGGCCGAGGTGCTGCTCATCCGCCGGGGCCGGCCGCCGATGCAGGGCGCCTGGAGCCTGCCGGGTGGCCGGGTGGAGTGGGGCGAGACGCTGGAGGCCGCCGCCCTGCGCGAACTGGTCGAGGAGACAGGAGTGGAGGCGGAGCTGCTCGGCCTGGTGGACGTGGTGGACGGCGTGTTCAGCGCCGACGTCCACTACGTCCTGATCGACTACGCCGCCCGCTGGCGTTCGGGCGAGCCGCAGGCGGGGGACGACGCGATGGAGGCGGCGTTCCACCCGCTCGGCGGGCTGGCGGACCTCGGTCTGTGGGCGCAGACGGTGCGGATCATCGAGATGTCGGTCGAGCGATACGGCGGCGGCCAGACCCCCTCGATCGGCTTCACCGACAGCTCCGCGAGGGGGAGAGCATCTTAGCCCCAGAACCTCCCCCCGCTGAGGGAGGGGGGCTCATCGCGGTGCAATGTCCTGCAGCATCTGCGCATACGAGGCCGCGAACCTCTCCTGCCCGATGGCGTCGGCGATCAGGTCCTGGCGGGTCTCCAACTCCAGGTACTCCAGCCCGCGGCGCTGGGCGTGGACGGGCGCGGTGTAGTCGATGTCGTCCATGGCGTAGGGTTCGTTGTCGCCCACCTTCAGCTCCACGCGGGCCTGCAGCCAGCGCAGGGCGGCCAGCGAAAGGGCGTTCCCCTGGTGCAGCACGCCCACCTGCCACGGTCGCGCCACGCCGCTCATTTCCGGGGTGAAGCTGTGGATCAGCACCAGCGAAGTGGGTGTTCCCCGCGCCGCACGGGCGTCGAGTTCGGCCGAGATCGCCGCGTGATAGGGTGTGTGAATGGACTCGATCCGGTCCCGGCGCGCCTGCGGAGACAGGTCGCGGTTGCCCGCGACAACGGCGCCGTCGGCGACCTGGACGATGGCGTCGCGCCGGGCGGGGTCACGGTTGCAGTCGATGACCAGTCGCGAATAGACCTGGGCGATTACGCAGGCGCCCCCCAGCGCCGCAGCCAGCCGTTCCGACAGGCCCGCCGCTCCGATGTCATAGGCGATGTGGCGCACCCATTCCCCAGGCGGGAGGCCGAGATCGCCCAGGGTCGCCGGCGTGCGGAGCCCAGCATGGTCGCAGATGATCAGATAGGGGCTCGAACTGCCTGCGTTTTGGACAATGACGGGACGGGGGTCGGTTGCGACGAGAAGCGGCATCGACCTTATCAACGACTCCTCAGTTAGCTTCGCAAGATGCCGATTCTCAACATCAGACACCTGACCCGCTACAGCTATCGCCGGCCGGTAGCGTTCGGCGACCACCGGGTGATGTTCCGGCCGCTGGAGAGCTATGACCAGCGCATCCTGGAACAGCGGCTGATGATCCTGCCCGAGCCCGTCGAGCTCCGCTTCGTCCACGACGTGTTCGGCAACTGCGTGGGCGTCGCCAAGTTCGCAGGGCGTGCGCGCGAGATCAGCTTCGAGAGCCGTGTCCGGCTGGAGCACAGCCCCGCCCCCCTGGTCACCGAGGACGAGGACCTGATCGACGCCTCGGTCCAGACCTTCCCCTTCGCCTATTCGGCCGAGGACCTGCCCGACCTGATGCGCTCCATCGAGCGTCAGCACTCCGACCCTGAGCGGCGGCTGGAGCGCTGGGCTCAACGCTTCCTGCGCCAGGACGGCCCCACGGGCTTGCTGGCCGCCCTGTCGGACATGACCCACGCCATACGTCGTGAGTTCACCTACTGCCAGCGCCTGTACGGGCCTGCCCAGGCGCCCCTGGAGACGCTGCGGCTGGGCTCGGGCACCTGCCGCGACTACGCCATGCTGATGATGGAGGCCGCGCGCTCGCTCGGCCTCGCCGCCCGCTTCGTTTCCGGCTACGTCTACAGCCGGGGCGGCTCAGGCGGCCCTAAGCGCGCCGGCGGCGGCCACACCCACGCCTGGGTGCGCGTCTTCCTGCCCAGCTGCGGCTGGGTGGAGTTCGACCCTACCAACGGCATCGTGGGCGCCACCGACCTGATCCGCGTGGCCATCACCCGCGACCCCAGCCAAGCCACACCGCTCTGCGGCAGCTACGAAGGCGAGGCGGACGACTTCCTAGGCATGGACGTCGAGGTCGACGTGGAGGTGGAACGCCAGGGGCCGCCCGTGCGTCTGGTCGCCTGAGGCCAAGCTTGGCGCCGCGACCGGCGGCGCCGCGGCCCGTCTGAAAGTCTGATCCATGCATATCCGCTGCGGCTACGAGATCTCCTATGACTGCGTGGGGCCGACCCCCATGCTGCTGCTACTCAGCTTGCGGTCTGAGCGGCTGGGCGATCTGGTCACGCCGCAGGACATGCGGGTCACCCCGGACGTCCCCGTGCACGCCTACACGGACGCCTTCGGCAACACCTGCCACCGCCTGCTGGCGCCCGGCGGACGGATCAACTTCTCCAGCGACTTCGTGGTCGCCGATTCGGGCGAGCCGGACGTGGTGGCGCTCGACGCCGAACAGCACCTGATCCAGGACCTGCCGGACGAGACCCTCGTCTTCCTGCTGGGCAGCCGCTACTGCGAGACGGACTATTTGATGGACACCGCCTGGGCGGAGTTCGGGGCCATACAGGGTGGCTGGCGGCGGGTGCAGGCCATCGTGGACTACGCCCACGACCGCATCACCTTCGGCTATCCGCACGCCCGCTCGGACCGCACCGCTCATGGGGCGCACCAGGACCAGGTGGGCGTGTGCCGCGACTTCGCCCACCTGGCGGTGACGCTCTGCCGGTGCATGAACATCCCGGCGCGCTATTGCACAGGCTATCTGGGCGACATCGGCATCGCGCCGATCCCGGGTCCGATGGACTTCTCGGCTTGGTTCCAGGCCTTCATCGGCGGCCGCTGGTACACCTTCGATGCGCGCCACAACAAGCCGCGCATCGGGCGCATCCTGCAGGGCTACGGCCGCGACGCCACCGACGTGGCCATCACCACCAGCTTCGGCGCCTCCCAGCTCGCCAAGTTCGACGTGATCGCCGAGGAGGTGGCGGGCGTCTAGCCCGTATACGCCTGGCTTAGCAAGGCCTGCAGTCCCCGTGCGTCCAGCCGCTCCGGATTGCGGTCGGAGACGTAGGAGAAGCCCTCCGGCAGGGGCAGGGCGCCTTCGCCCAGGTAGGCTTCGCGGCGCGCTACGTCGTGGCTCGGCAGGATGACGTAGCGGTCCTCCAGCTCGACGGTGGAGCGGGCGTCGTCCTCGGGCACCATGATCTCGTGCAGCTTCTCGCCCGGCCGGATGCCCACCAGCCTGTGCGGCAGGCCCGGCGCGATGGCGTTGGCCAGCTCAGTGGTGCGCATGGAGGGGATTTTGGGCACGAAGATCTCCCCGCCCGTCATCGTCTCCAGGCTCGACAGCACGAAGTTCACCCCCTGCTCGAGGGTGATCCAGAACCGAGTCATGCGGGCGTCGGTGATCGGCAGCTCGCTGGCGCCGTCGGCGACCAGCTTGCGGAAGAAGGGGGCCACAGACCCGCGGGAGCCCATGACATTGCCATAGCGCACCACGCAGAAGCGCGTCTCCGCATCCCCCGCCATGGCGCCCGCGGCCATGAAGATCTTGTCCGAGGCGAGCTTGGAGGCGCCGTACAGGTTGATTGGATTGGCCGCCTTGTCGGTGGAGAGCGCCACCACCCGCTTCACCCCGGCGGCAATGGCGGCGTTGACCACGTTCTCCGCGCCCATGACGTTGGTCTTGATGCACTCGAACGGGTTGTACTCGGCGATGGGTACGTGCTTCAAGGCGGCGGCGTGGATGACGTAGTCGACGCCGCGCATGGCGGTCTGCAGCCGGCCCGCATCGCGCACGTCGCCGATGAAGTAGCGCAGGAAGGGCCACTGCTCGGGCGGGAAGGCCTGGGCCATCTCGTACTGCTTCAGCTCGTCTCTGCTGAAGACGATCAGCTTCTTCGGGGTGGCCTGGGCGCACACCGCCTTGACGAAGGCGCGCCCGAACGAGCCCGTGCCGCCGGTGACCAGCACCACCTTGCCATCCAGGTCCGGGCGCGGATGCAGGAAGTCGCGGATCGGCGCGGCGGCGGGCAGGGCGCTTGGGGCGGCGATGGCTAGCGACGGCATGGAGGACTCGCGCAGTGAAGGCCGTCCGACCCTCTCGCGGCGAGGTTAACGGATCGTGGTTAACGGCTTCGCAAAGGATCGTGCGGCATGCCTGCGCCCATGGCCGCGCCCGCCCTTCGCCCGATGCCGCCGCCCCTCGGCTATGGCCGCCAGCTGATCGAGGAGGACGACGTGGCCGCGGTGGTGGCCGCGCTCCGCAGCCCGCACTTGGCCCACGGTCCGCGGGTGGACGCCTTCGAGCGCGCCCTGGCCGGAGCCTGCGGTGCGGACCAGGCGGTGGCCTGCGCCTCGGGCACCGCCGCCCTGCAGCTGGCGCTCGCCTCGCTGGACGTGGGGCCGGGGGACGTCTGCGTCGCTCCGGCGGTGACCTTCCTGTCCACGGCCACGGCGGCCCGGTTGCTGGGGGCGGAGGTGCGCTTCGCCGACCAGCCCGAGCG
>CAXUEN010000095.1:0-7927 GCA_964249945.1 uncultured Caulobacteraceae bacterium
CCCTGACGCCGACCCCGCCGCCGCCGCCCCTGCCGATCACGGAGGCCGACTGGCGTACGCCCGATCCCGACAACCTGCTGGTCATCGACACCAACAAGGGCCGCATCATCGCCGAGCTGACGCCGGAGGCGGCGCCCGACACCGTGGCCCGGATCAAGACCCTGGCCCGGCAGCACTTCTATGACGGCCAGACCTTCTTCCGGGTCATCGACGGCTTCATGGACCAGACGGGCGATCCCAAGAACAAGGGCGACGGCGGCTCAAGCCTGCCCAACGTGAAAGGCGAGTTCACCTTCCGCCGCAGCCACGCCACCCCCTTCGTCCAGGTAGCCGATCCGGCGGGCGAGGTGACCGGCCTGATGGGCGCGCTGCCGGTGGTGAGCCAGCCCGACGTGATCATGGCCATGACCGCCGACGGCAAGGCCACCGCCTGGCCCGTCTTCTGTCCCGGCGTGCTCGGCATGGCTCGGGAGGCCACGCCGGATTCAGGCAACAGCCAGTTTTTCCTCATGCGCGCCGCCTATCCGGCCCTGGAGAAGCGCTACACCGGTTTCGGTCGGGTGGTCTTCGGCCAGGCTGTCGTGAACGCCATCAAGACCGGCGAGCCCGTGCCTGCCCCTCAGGACCAGATGCTGCGCGTGCGCCTGGGCGACGACCTGCCGCCCGGCGAGACGGTCGACGTGCGCGTACTGGACCCCACCAAGCCGGCGTTCAAGGTGCTGGCAGAACGGGCGCGCGACGACAGGGGCGCGGACTTCTCGGTCTGCGACCTCGACCTGCCCTCGCAGCTCCTCCCTTCACAAGGCCTGCCTGCGCAGGGTCCACCCTCGCCGGTGAAGTGAAGAGCCCGGCGTGATCACGGCGGCCGCGGCCCTGCTGGTGCGACAGGATCGCTCCGATTTGGTCTTCCGCCGCTGGCTGGTCAGCGGGGTGGCTTTGGCGATCCTGGTGCTGCTCAGCGCCTCGATCGCCACGGTCGTGCTGGTCTCCCAAAGCCAGGACATCACCCGTTGGGTCAACCACACCTATCAGGTGGAGCAGGTGATCAACGACATGCGCGTGTCCATCGCGCGCGACGAGTCGGCCCGCCGGGGGTACCTGATCACCCGGGACGGCTTCTACATGCGCGCCTACCGGGAGTCCGCGACGGCCCTGCCCCGTCAGCTGGAGCGGTTCACGGCGCTCACC
Organism: uncultured Caulobacteraceae bacterium; assembly: GCA_964249945.1. Taxonomy (GTDB): domain Bacteria; phylum Pseudomonadota; class Alphaproteobacteria; order Caulobacterales; family Caulobacteraceae; genus CAHJWH01. Next base: position 1,189 of record CAXUEN010000095.1, read on the forward strand.
GCCGACAACCCGCGCCAGCAGGACGTGGTGGCGCGGCTCCAGCCGCTGATCACGGCCAAGCTGAACGAGCAGGAAACGTCCCTGGACGCCGCGTCCGGCGACGCGGTCGGCCGGATCGACCCTGCAACGCTGATCCGCGAAAACCAAGCCTCGGCCCAGCGCATCCGCAACGCCCTCAACGCCATGATGGCCGAAGAGGGCCGGCTGCTGGGGGATCGCACCGACGCCCAGAGTGTCCATGCCGCGGAGCTGCTCGTCGTGGTGCTGTCCTCCTCGGTGCTGGTGGCGCTGCTGGCGGTGGGCGCCTTCCTGCTGGTGCGGCGCTATGCGGCCGACCTAGACCGCTCCCAGGCGGCGCTGAAGCTGCTGAACACGGACCTGGAGGACGAGGTGGGCCGGCGCACTGCCGATCTGACCCGCGCCAACGAGGAGATCCAGCGCTTCGCCTACATCGTCAGCCACGACCTGCGCTCCCCCCTGGTCAACGTCATGGGCTTCACCGCCGAGCTGGAGACCGCGGCCAAGCCGCTGCGCGAGCTGGTGGCGCGGGTGAAGGCGGAGGCGCCGGCCCTGCTCACCCGCCAGGCGAGCGAGGCCGTGGAGCTGGACCTGCCGGAATCGATCAGCTTCATCCGCAGCTCCACCCAGAAGATGGACCGTCTGATCAACGCCATCCTGCGCCTGTCGCGGGAGGGGCGGCGCAACCTGACCGCCGAACCGGTCGACATGACGGGCCTGATGGAGGGCGTCGCCGCCTCGCTGAAGCAGCAGACCGACGCGCGCGGCGCCACGATCGAGGTGGAGGGCGCCCTGCCGGATCTCGCCAGCGATCGTCTCGCCGTTGAGCAGGTGTTCAGCAACGTGGTCGAGAATGCGCTGAAGTACCTGAAGCCGGGCCGGTCTGGCCGCATCGTCGTGCGCGGCCGCACCGAAGGTGCAGTGCGGGTTTATGAGGTAGAAGACAACGGGCGCGGGATCGATTCGAAGGACCACGAGCGGGTGTTCGAACTCTTCCGCCGCGCGGGCGCACAGGACCAGCCGGGCGAGGGGATCGGCTTGGCCCACGTCCGCGCCCTGGTCTACCGTCTTGGGGGGAGCATCACCGTGGCGTCCCAGCTTGACCAGGGCGCGACATTCCGCATCTGTCTGCCACACGTCCTGGCCTGAGGCCTGAGGAGACCGCGTGACCTCCCATTATCCCGTGACGATCGTGATGATCGAGGACGACGAGGGCCATGCCCGCCTGATCGAGCGCAACATCCGCCGCGCCGGCATCTCCAACAACGTGCGCCACTTCTCCGACGGGACCACAGCGCTGGAGTACCTGTTCAACGGCGCCGATGGCCCGACCATGAACGGACCGGCCTTGATCCTGCTCGACCTCAACCTGCCCGACATGAGCGGCACCGACATCCTGGCCAAGATCAAGTCGCAGCCCAAGCTGAAGCGGACGCCCGTGGTGGTGCTGACCACCACCGACGACAAGACCGAGATCCAGCGCTGCTATGACCTAGGGGCCAACGTCTACGTCACCAAGCCGGTGGACTACGAGGCCTTCGCTGACGCCATACGCCAGCTCGGCCTGTTCATCTCGGTAATCCAGGTGCCAGAGGTGGAGACATGACAGCGGTCCCGGCCGCGAACCCGCGGCCCCGGCTGCTCTATATCGACGACGACGCCGGCCTGTGCCGGCTGATCGCGCGGGGCCTGGAGCGACGGGGGTTTGCGGTCACCACCGCCTGCGATGGGCGCGACGGGGTCGGCGTCGCCACCTCCAAGCCCTTCGACGTGGTGGCGGTGGACCACTACATGCCCCTCCAGGACGGACTGGAGACGCTGGACCAGCTGCTGGCGCTGCCCTCCGCGCCGCCGGTGGTCTACGTCACCGGTTCCGACGAGAGCCGGCTCGCCGTGGCGGCGCTGAAGGCCGGGGCCGCGGACTATGTGGTGAAATCCACCGCCGACGACTTCCAGGACCTGCTCGCCAACGCCCTGACGCAGGCCATCGACCAGGTGCGGCTGAGGCGGGAGCGTGACGCTGCCGAACACGCCCTCGCCGAAGCCAACACCCGGCTGGAGGCCATCGTGGCCCGCCAGGAAGCGCTCCTGCGCGAGGTGAACCACAGGGTGGCCAACTCCCTGCAGCTGATCGCCTCCCTGGTGCACCTGCAGGCCGGCGCCCTGGAGGACGAGGCCGCCCGCGCCGCCCTGCAGGACACCCAGTCCCGGATCGCTGCGGTCATGCAGGTCCACAGGCGTCTCTACACCTCCGACGACGTGCAGAACGTGGACATGGGCGAGTACCTCGGCGGCCTGGTTGTCGAGCTGCAGCAGTCCCTGGCCACGAGCGGAGGCCAGCATCCCATCCGCCTGGACGCCGAGCCGATCAAGCTCAACCCGGACAAGGCGGTGTCGCTGGGCGTGGTGGTGGCCGAGCTGGTCACCAACGCCTTCAAGTACGCCTATCCGGACGGCGGGGCCGGCGAGGTGCGCGTCGCCCTCACCGCCGCCCTCCCCGACCACCTGCAGCTGACGGTGGAGGACGACGGCCCAGGACTTGGCGAGAAGGTCGTGGCCCGCGGCACCGGCCTTGGCCAGCGCGTCATCGCCGCGATGGCGCGGAGCCTCGACTCCCGGGTCGAATACGATCCCACCCACCGCGGGACGCGGGCGGTGCTGGCCTTCCACGCTTAGGGGCGGACGTTTCCGGCGACGGAGGCAGGGCGGGAAGGCGACTCGCGAGCCGGCCGCTTTCGGCTATGACTTCAGAGACCACTCAAACGCGAGCGCTGATAACGGGCCCATAAAAAGCCACCTGCTCCGCAGAGCTTTATATCCGCTTTATGCAAACGTTGGCAAATACCGGGGGCTTTTTAACGCCAATTCGTCTTACACATTTGGCTCCGAACGGAGACGCCAAGTGCAAGATGTCCTATTTATCACGATTGGCGCAATGCTGTTCATTGCCTTCGACGGCTATGCGCATTTGCTGCGGAGGCTCTGACGTGATCGTCGGCCTCATCTACGGCGCTGCGGCGCTGGGCGTCGCCGTCTACATGGTCGTGGCGCTGCTGCGACCCGAGAGCTTCTGACGGACATAAATCATGACATGGCAAGGGTGGGCGGAAATCGCCTGCGCCATCGCGCTGTCGGTCGCGCTCGCGTGGCCGCTCGGCGCCTATCTGGCGCGCGTATTCCAGGGCGGCCGCACCTGGCTTGATCCGGTGGTGAAGCCGGTGGAGACCCTGTTCTACCGCGCCTGCGGGATCGATGAGACCAGGAGCCAAGGCTGGCTCGGCTACACAGGCGCTCTGCTGGCTTTCAATGCGGCTGGCTTCTTCCTGCTCTACCTGATCTTGCGGGTCCAGGGCGTGCTGCCGCTGAACCCGCTGAAGTTCGCAGGTTTCAGCCCTCACCTGGCCTTCAACACCGCGATCAGCTTCGTCACCAACACCAACTGGCAGTCCTATTCGGGCGAGAGCGCGCTCTCCAACTTCAGCCAGATGTTCGGGCTGGTGGTGCAGAACTTCGCCTCCGCCGCCACGGGCATCGTGGTGGTGGCCGTCGTGGCCCGCGCCTTCGCCGCCCACAGGTGCGAGGGCCTTGGCAACTTCTGGCGCGACCTGACGCGGGTGACGCTCTACGTGCTGCTGCCCTTCTCCGTGGTCATGGCCATCGCCCTGGTGATCCAGGGCGTGCCCCAGACCCTGACCCAGCATGTCGACGCGACCACGCTGGAGGGCGCACACCAGACCCTGGCCGTGGGCCCGATCGCCAGCCAGGAGGCGATCAAGCAGATCGGCACCAACGGCGGCGGCTTCTTCAACGCCAATTCTTCGCACCCTTACGAAAACCCTACGCCGCTCACCAACCTGATCTCGATGGTCGCGATGAACGGCCTGGGCTTCGCCTGCGTGATCGCCTTCGGCATCATAGTCGGAGCCAGCAAGGAAGCCCGCGCGCTGGTGGCCGCCATGGTCATCCTGCTGGGTGCGGCCGCGGCGATGATCTACGTGGCCGAGACCGGCGCCGTCCCCGCGCTCCAGCACGCCCTGCACGTGGCGGCTGCGCCGAACCTGGAGGGCAAGGAAGTTCGGTTCGGGGCCGCCGCCACCTCCGTCTTCGCCGCCATGACCACCGGGGCCTCCTGCGGAGCGATCAACGGATGGCACGAGAGCTTCACGCCCATGGGCGGCGGGGTCGCGCTGTTCCTGATCCAGCTCGGCGAGATCCTGCCCGGCGGCGTCGGCTCGGGCCTGTACGGGATCATCGTCATGGCCCTGTTCTCGGTTTTCATCGCAGGCCTCATGGTCGGGCGCACGCCCGAGTACCTCGGCAAGAAGGTGGACGCGCGCGAGATCAAGTTCGCCATGCTGGCGGTCCTGATCCTGCCCCTGTTCATCAAGGGCTTCGCCGCGGTCGCCGCGGTGCTGCCTGAGGCGCTGAAGGGCGTCTCCGTCGGCGGGCCGCACGGGTTGACGGAGATTCTCTACGCCTACTCGTCGGCGGCGGGGAACAACGGTTCGGCGTTCGCGGGGCTCACCGCCAACGCGCCCTGGTGGGACACCACGCTTGGCATCACCATGGCCATGGGGCGCTTCGCCTATCTGGTCCCGGTGATGGCCATAGCCGGCGCGCTGGCCGCCAAGCCGAGGCTCAAGCCCACCGCCGGCACCCTGCCCACCGACAGCGGCCTGTTCGTCGGCCTGCTGATCGGGGTGATCCTGATCCTGGGCGGATTGCAGTTCTTTCCCGCCATGGCGCTCGGTCCGATCGTCGAGCACTTCCAGATGCTCAAGGCGCTGGCCCACTGATCTTCCGCTCTCCTCGTCCTTTCACTTGAAAGTCTGAGACACAATGGCTTCGGCTATCTCTTCGACGGGCTCACAAGGTGCGCTTCTGTCGCGCGCGGGGCGTGACGCCCTCGTCAAGCTCGACCCTCGCAAGCTGACCGGCAACCCGGTCATCCTGGCCACCGAAGTGGTGGCCGTGTTGGCCACCATCTCAACGGCGGCCGCCTTCGCCAGCCACGCCTCTCCCTGGTTCGCCATCCAGATCGCGCTGTGGCTCTGGGCCACGGTGCTGTTCGCCAACTTCGCCGAGAGCGTGGCGGAGGGGCGCGGCAAGGCCGCCGCCGACAGCCTGCGGGCGTCGCGCGTGGACACCCTGGCCAAGCTGATCGTGGATCCGGCCACGGGAACGACGGTTCCCACCTCCGCCCACAAGCTGGCGGTAGGCGACGTGATCCTGGTGGAGGCCGGCGACATGATGCCCGCCGACGGCGAGATCGTCGAAGGCATCGCCTCGGTCAACGAGGCCGCCATCACCGGCGAGAGCGCGCCGGTGATCCGCGAGAGCGGCGGAGACCGCTCCGCCGTTACCGGCGGCACCACCGTGGTGTCCGACTGGCTGAAGGTGCGCGTCACCGCGGCCCAGGGCTCGAGCTTCCTCGATCGCATGATCGCCATGGTCGAGGGCGCCGACCGGAGGAAGACGCCCAACGAGATCGCCCTAGCCGTCCTGCTGGCCGGGCTCACCCTGATCTTCGAGATCGCCGTGGTGACCCTGCTGGGCCTCGGCAAGTATTCCGGCGTGAACCTGGATCCCATGGTCCTGGGCGCACTGTTCATCTGCCTGATCCCCACCACCATCGGCGGGCTGCTTTCGGCAGTGGGCATCGCCGGGATGGACCGGCTGCTGAAGTTCAACGTGCTGGCGACATCCGGCCGGGCGGTGGAGGCGGCGGGCGACGTGGACACCCTGCTGCTCGACAAGACCGGCACCATCACCTTCGGCAACCGCATGGCCACCGAGGTCATCGCCGTGCCCGGCCTGCCGCCTCAGGCCGCCATGCGCGCGGCCCTGATGGCCAGCCTCGCCGACGAGACGCCGGAGGGCCGCTCCATCGTGGCCCTCGCGCATGAGGCCGGTGTCCACGCCGACATGCCGGCTGACGCGAAGCCCATCCCCTTCAGCGCCATGACCCGTCAGTCGGGCCTGGAGATCGGGACCTTGGCCTGGCGCAAGGGGGCGGTGGACGCGGTGCTGAAGTCGCTGGAACTCGACCGCTCCCGCATGCCCGCCGAACTGGGGGCGGCGGTGGACCGCATCGCCCGCTCCGGCGGCACGCCGCTGGCGGTCACTGAGGGCGACCGGCTGGTGGGCGTCATCCACCTTAAGGACGTGGTCAAGCCCAACGTGAAGGCGCGCTTTGCGGACCTCCGCCGCATGGGCCTGCGCACCGTGATGATCACCGGCGACAACCCGGTCACCGCCGCAGCCATCGCGTCGGAGGCCGGGGTGGACGACTTTCTGGCCGAGGCGACGCCGGAGGACAAACTGCGCTTGATCCGCGAGGAGCAGGGCCGCGGCCGCCTGGTCGCCATGTGTGGCGACGGCGCCAACGACGCCCCGGCGCTCGCCCAGGCAGACGTGGGCGTGGCCATGCAGACCGGCGCCCAGGCGGCGCGGGAAGCCGGCAACATGGTCGACCTGGACAGCGACCCGACGAAGGTCATCGAGATCGTGGAGACCGGCAAGCAACTGCTGATAACCCGCGGCGCCCTTACCACCTTCAGCATAGCCAATGACGTGGCCAAGTACTTCGCCATCATCCCGGCCATCTTCGTGGTCTCGCTGCCGGCGCTGGGCGCGCTGAACGTCATGCACCTGTCGAGCCCGCAGAGCGCGATCCTGTCGGCGGTGATCTTCAATGCGCTGGTGATCGTGGCGCTGATCC
>CAXUEN010000096.1:0-4105 GCA_964249945.1 uncultured Caulobacteraceae bacterium
GTCCAGCTCCGCGGCGAAGCCGGCGAGGGCGGACCGGGCCGGCTGACGCCGGTGGTGGCCCGCGGCCTGACCCTGGCCGCCCTGGCGGTGCTGGGCGAAGCGGGTGAGGAGCATGCCGAGCGCGTCGGCGCCCTGCTCGCCGAAGCGTCCAGCGCCCAGTGCCTGAAGATGGCGCGACTGAACCTCTACCAGTGCCTGTCCGTGGCCGGCCCCAACTACGAGGACGTCTTCTGCCTAGGCCAGCACGCAATGATGGAGACGGCCCGCTGCGTCGCCGACGCCTCGGGGTGGACACCGGCGGCGGCCGGTCCAGCCGCGCCGAGTGGTCCGATGGTCCAGGCGGCCTCGATCATGGTGCCGGTGAACTTCGCGGCGCCGGAGGCGGCTTCGGCGAGCGCCGCTCCCGACGGCCCGGAAACGGCCGGCCCTGCGACCATGCCAGCCGCCCCACCGGTGGCGGCGCCGGTGCAGATGGCCTCTGCCGGCATGGGCTGAACCGCACGACGGCAAGGCGGGCGGCGGGAGGCGGGGCGGAAAACCCGTCCCACCTACTCGCGCCCTCAATAGTTGCGATGACGGTGGAAGTGACGGCGGAACGGGGCGTTGGGAACGTAGTAGAGATCCAGCCCGCCGATGCCGGCGGCCACGTTCACCCCAGTGCTGCCCTCGATGCTGAAAGGCTGCAGCGAGAAGCTATGGTTGGAGCCGCCGACCAGGGCGTTGCCGCCGATCCCGACGCCGAGGGTGGCGCTGGCCGTGACCCCGCCGTAGCTCCCGCGCAGGTCGCCGTGGCCGAGATAATCGGTGGGCGAGAAGACGCCCCACACGATGGTGCCGGAGCGGCGGTAGCCCAGGTCCAGGCCGATCTTGGTGATGTGGCCGGTGTAGCGTTCGGGCGAGCGGTGGCTGGGGGAAAACACGCAGTTCACCCGGCGCGAGGAGCCGATCACCTTGCCCCAGCCGCCGGCGACGCTGCAGGTCAGGTCCCCGATCTTCACGCCGCCCTCCCGGGCCTGCGCCGGGGCGTGGGCGGCGAGGCTGAACCCCAGCAGGGCCGCCAGGCCGAGAGCCATCTTGCTCATTGTCTATCCTTCAGCTTGGCCCGTCCCGGCGGCTAAAGGCGCTTGGAAGCTTGACGGTTCCGGCTGGCGGCCGAAGCCCGGCCGTTAGTGCTGCACGACGGTGTGGGTGTGGGTGACCCGGCGCACCATGTGGTGGTGGCGATAGTGATGGCGGTGCAGAATGCGGCCGTGGCGGATGTCGCGGGTGGTGCGGCGCGCGGCGGTCGCGTCATGATGGTACTGGTCGGTGACGGCCTTGCCGGTGCCGTTGACGATCTGCTTCGTGCCCCGGGCGATGCCGTGGAAGGTGTCCGGGATCACCGTGGCAGGGGAGGCCTGGGCCGCGGCCGCGGTGAGCGACAGCAGGGCGCCGGCCAGGGCGATGACGTTGAACTTCATGACGAGTGAACCTTTGATCCCTTGCGCGCCCATCCGGCGGCGCAGGTAACCCATGTAGCTGCGACGGCGTGTCGCGACCACCCGTCAAAACCCCGAAAATCTGTAAGGTAAGTCAGCCTCGCTCCTGGAAGAGAAACGTGGCGCCTACCCCACCTCGGTCAGCACGCCCTCCAGCCCCTGCTCGCGCACCTTGCGGTAGAGGGTGGAGCGGCCGATGCCGAGGCGCCGCGCGACCTCGGTCATGTGGCCGGCGTAGATCTCGATGGCCAGCTGGATCAGGTCGCGCTCGACCTCTTCCAGCGGACGCACGTGGCCCTTCTCGTCGAGCACGCTCACAGGACCGGCGGGCGCCTCCGCTTGGGCGACGCCCGAGCCGTCCAGGTCGGCAGGCGCCTCGACGGCGGGCGCAGGGCTGGAGAGGCCCGAAATGGAGGGAAAGTCGTGGGGCTGCAGGTGTGGGTCGTCGCTCAGCACGATGGCGCGGTAGACCGCGTTCTCCAGCTGGCGGACGTTGCCGGGCCAGTCGAAGGCGGTGAGCATGGAAAGCGTCGCGGGCGAGGCCCCGGCCACCCGCTTGCCCTCCTCGATGTTGAAGCGACGCACGAAGGCCTCCACCAGGGCCGGCACGTCCTCGCGCCGCTCCCGAAGCGCGGGCGCCTCGATCGGATAGACGTTGAGGCGGTAGAACAGGTCCTCGCGGAAGCGCCCCGAGGCCACCTGGGTGGCCAGGTCGCGGTTGGTGGCCGAGACGATGCGCACGTCGACCTTCAGCGGGCGCTTGGAGCCGATCGGGTCGATCTCGCCCTCCTGAAGGGCGCGCAGCAGCTTGACCTGCATGTCCAGCGGCAGCTCGCCCACCTCGTCCAGGAAGAGGGTGCCGCCGGAGGCCTCAAGGAACTTGCCGGAATGCTTCTCGTGGGCGCCGGTGAAGCTGCCCTTCTCGTGGCCGAACAGGATGGACTCCACGAGGTTCTCAGGGATCGCGCCGCAGTTCACCGCCACGAAGGGCTTGCCGGCCCGCTCGCTCTCGCCGTGCACAGCGCGGGCGATCAGCTCCTTCCCGACGCCGCTTTCGCCGAGGATCAGCACGGGGATGGAGGACCTGGCGGCGCGGCGGCCCAGCGCTTTCACCCGCGCCATGGCGGGGGATGCGCCGACCAGATGGTCGAAGTTCGTGCGGCCGACCGCCCGCTTGGACAGCCGGTCCACCTCGGCGGTGAGCTGGCCCATCTGCAGGACGTTCCTGATGGAGACGATGATCCGCTCGGGGCTCGCCGGCTTGATGAAGAAGTCCTGAGCGCCGGCCTGCATGGCCTGGACCACAGTGTCCACGCCGCCAGTGGCGGTCAGCACGATCACCGGCGCGCCGAAGCCCTGCGCCCGCAGGCTCTTCAGCACCTCGAGCCCCGGGGTGTGAGGCATGACGAGATCGAGGATCACCACGTCGGGCTTCAGGCCTGTGGCGACGCGGTCCAGCGCGGCCTCCCCGCCGTCGGCCTGGGCGACCGAGAAGCCTTCCCGCTCCAGCACCGCCCCGATCAGGCGACGCTGGGTCGGGTCGTCGTCCACGATCAGCACCGTCTTGGCCATGCCCGTCCCCAGACCTGCGGCCGTGCGCCGCTCAGGGCCGAGTTATGGCCAAGGGCCGTGAAGATGCGGTTTAGACGCCGCTCTCCGGCGTCTGGAGTTCGAGCGCCGCGAACCAGTGGCCGACCATGCGCGCTTCCGCACGCTGCCGGGCGGTGCGGTCGGCGGCCTCAGCGTCAACGCCCCAGCGCCCCTCCTGATAGGCTTCCTCTAGCCGCGACAGGTCGAAGACGGCGTCGGCGTGGAGCTGGCCCCGCTGCAGGGCCAGGGCCAGAATCGCCGACCCGAACAGCGGGGTGGCGAAGGCGACGCCCGCCTGGGTGAACGGATCGAGCGCCGCCACAAGCGCCTCCACCCGGGCCAGCGCCTCGGGAGGCTGGGATCGGGGGACGACGCCCGTCCCCCGGTGCAGCTCGACGGCCAACGCGTCGCGCGCCCAGTCCAGCAGAGGCCCCCACCTGGCGACCTGGGCCTCCACTAGCGTCGCGGGCGCTTCGGCGAAGTAGCAGAGCACGTCGGAGCCGGCGTAGCGCGCCACCTCGGCCGCGACAGCCGCGCCCGCGGACGCGGTCCGGTCGATGACGGTGGCGGCCAGCCGGTTGGCCGGCATGGCGGAGAGGTCGATCTGCTCCCCCTGCGCGTCCCACTCGGCGGCCACCAGCTCGGCCAGGGCGCGGGTGGGAACGCGCAGAGGCGCGCCCGCAGGGGTCTTGGCGCCGCGCCCGTCTAGCAGGAGGGTGAAGTTGCCCTCCCGCGCCGCCACCTCCACCTGTTTGTAGAAGCGCCTAGGGCGGTCGTTGGAGGAGTAGGACGATGGCCGCATTCATGCTCCGGTCAGCCGCGAAGGCCCAGACACGCGATGTAGAGGCCGCAGCGGCCGAACGCGATGGGCGGCCATGAGCTCGCGCTCCGATCCAGGGCTGGACGCCGCCCTAGCCATCACCCGCTTTGGCCTGGGCGGCCGGCCAGGCGAACTGGCCGTCGCCCGGGCCGATCCCCAAGGTTGGCTGCGCGCCCAGATCACGCCCGCCGGCGCCGACCTGCCCCTCGCCACCGGC
>CAXUEN010000096.1:4115-7912 GCA_964249945.1 uncultured Caulobacteraceae bacterium
GCCCCTGCCGAGCGCGCAAGAGGACTACCAGGCCTTCCTTGCCTCCCGCGCCGCGGAAAAGGAGGCCGGCCCCGATCAGGACGCCCGCCGCGCCGCCGTCCAGCCCCTGCACGACGCCATCGACGCCGAGGTGCTCGCCCGCGCCCAGCTGGGCGCCGCCACCTCCGCCCCGTTTCGGGAGCGCTGGGCGCTGTTCTGGGACAACCATTTCACCGTCTCCACGGTGAAGGGCGAGGAGCTGAACGCCACCGCGGCGGCCTTCGAACGCGAGGCCATCCGCCCGCACGTGTTCGGGCGGTTCGAGGACCTGCTGGTCGCCTCGTCGCGCCATCCGGCTATGCTGATGTATCTGGACCAGCAGACCTCCACCGGCCCGAACAGCCTCGCGGGCCTGAAGCACCCGGGCGCCGGGCTGAACGAGAACCTCGGCCGCGAGATCATGGAGCTGCATTCGCTGGGCGTGGACGCCGGCTACAGCCAGGCCGACGTTACCGAGTTCGCCCGCGCGCTGACCGGCTGGTCCGTGGGCGGCGGCGGGGCGGCTGTGGAGCAGCAGGGCCTGTTCCTCTACAAGCCCCAGCTGCACGAGCCGGGCCCACGGCGGGTGTTCGGCCGGACCTATCCGACGGGAGACGAGGCGCAGGCGCGGGCGATCCTGGCCAGCTTCGCCGCCGATGCGCACACAAGCCGCCATCTGGCGCGGAAGATCGCCGCCCACTTTGTGGCCGACGACCCGCCGCCGGCCCTGGTCGCCCGGCTGGACCATGCCTATCGCGACAGTGACGGGGACCTCGCAGTCATGGCTGATGCGCTGGTCAGGGCGCCGGAGAGTTGGGCGCCGGACGCCGCCAAACTGAAGACGCCTTACGAGTTCCTGGTCTCCGCATACCGGGCGGTCGGCTTCGTCCCGGCCGACGCGCGCCGCGAGGTGTTCGCGCCCTTGGGAGGCCTCGGGCAGCGGCCCTTCTTCGCCCCTCAGCCCAACGGCTGGTCCGACGCGGCCGCGGACTGGGGGGCGCCGGATGCGGTGGTTCGGCGGATCGGCTGGGCGCTCGGGTTCGCCGGAGGACAGGCGTCGGTCGACCCCGCGCGGGTCGCGGAGGCGGCGCTTGGCGCGCGCCTGTCCCCCAACACGGCCGCCGCCGTCCGGCGCGCCGAGAGCCGCCCGGAAGCGCTGACGCTGCTGCTTATGAGCCCCGAGTTCCAGCGGCGTTAGCCCCTCCCCCCTAGGAGAGAGGGAGCCTAGACGCGCCCCTCCGCGAACCGGTCCAGCTCCTCCTCCAGCTCTTCGAACGTATCGAGCACCGCATCGGCGCCGGACGCCTCGATCTCGGCGCGGGTGTGGAAGCCCCAGGTGACGCCGACGGCGCGCACGCCGGCCGCCTTCGCCATGCCCACGTCGTGCGCGGTGTCGCCCACCATGACGGTGCAGGCAGGGGGCGCGTCCAGGGCGGCCATGGCCTCCAGCAGCATGGCGGGGTGAGGCTTACCGGGGCCGTCGTCGGCGCAGTGGGTGCTGTCGAACAGCTCGGCCCAGGCGTGCATCTCCACGATCATGTCCACGCCGCGGCGCGACTTGCCCGTGGCCATGGCGATGCGCCAGCCCTCGCCCTTCAATCGGTCCAGCAGCTCGGCCGCGCCGGGATACAGCGGCTCGGTGAAGCCAGGCTGGCGGTGCAGGTCGCCGAAGCTGGACTTGTAGTGGCCGACCAGCTTCGCCATCACCTCGGGCGGCTGCTCGGGGGCGAGCCGGGCCAGGCCTTCGGCGAGGCTCAGGCCCACGATCTGGCGCAGAGCGTCATAGGGGGGCGGCGTCAGGCCCAGGGTGCGGAAGGCGGCGTCGGAGGCCTGCTTGAGGATGGCGCGGCTGTCCACCAGGGTGCCGTCCACGTCGAAGACCACCAGCTTCATGGCCTGCGCGGCTTCTTGGTCAGTTTCTGGAGCGAGGGCTTGGACGGCGGCCGGCTCTGGCGCGCGAAGGGATCGGCCGGCGCCTCGTCCGCGTCGAAGCCGAAGCGGGCGAAGCCGTCCAGCATCTCGGAGCTGAGCGGCGCCTCCAACACCAGCGGGCCGCGGGAGGGGTGCGGCAGCTCCAGCCGGCGGGCGTGCAGCTGCAGCTTCAGACCGGCGGAGAGGGCGGCGGACGCCTCGTCGCAGTATTTCGCATCGCCGAGGATCGGGTGGCCGATGGCCTTCATGTGGGCGCGCAGCTGGTGGGTGCGGCCGGTGTGGGGCTGCAGGGCCATCCAGGCGGCGCGGTGGGCGGCGCGATTGAGGGTGACGTACTCGGTCTCGGCCGTCTCCGCGCCGAACTCCTTCGGGTCCGCCGGGACCACCATCTCGCGGTCGCCGACGCCCTTCTTCACCAGGTGCAGCTCGATGATCCCCTCGTGCGGCTTGGGCTCGCCGGCCACGATGGCCCAGTAGATCTTCTTGGCCCGCCGCTTGGCGAACGCGCCCGACAGGCTCGCGGCCGCCGCCGGCGTCTTGCCGAGCAGCAGCACGCCCGAGGTGTCGCGGTCCAGCCGGTGCACCAGCCGCGGCCGGTCCATCCCCTCGCCCCAGGCCGAGAGCAGGCGATCGACATGCCTGGTGGTCTTGGTGCCGCCCTGCACCGCCAGGCCCGACGGCTTGTTCAGCGCCAGCACCTCCTCGTCCTCGTAGAGAACGAGCGACTTGGCGTAGGCGACGTCGCGGGCCGACAGCGCCGCCTTCTGCTGCTCCGGAGAGGGGGCGTCCGGGATGGGCGGCACGCGCACCTGGACGCCGGCGGCCAGGCGGGGGTCGACCTTGGCGCGGCCGCCGTCCACCCGGACCTGGCCGGTGCGCACCAGCCGGTTGATGGCGATGTGGTTCAGGTGCGGCCAGCGGCGCTTGAACCAGCGGTCCAGCCGCACGCCCTCTTCCGCCGCTTCCACGGTGAGGGTCAGGACCGCGCGGGAGCCCTCGCTCATGCGAGGACCTTCCGGATGGCGTAGAGGCCCAGCATCACCGCCAGCACCGACAGCGTCACCGAGCCGACAACGTAGGCGGCGGCGGTCCCGTAGTCGCGCCGCTGCAGCATCAGCACTGTCTCCAGGGAAAAGGAGGAGAAGGTGGTGAAGCCGCCGAGCATGCCCACCCCGAGCAGCAGCCACCAACGCTCCTGGTGAGCGCCGCTCTTCAGCGCCAGCACTCCGATCAAACACCCCATGAGCAGGCCGCCCGCCACGTTGATCCCCCCCGTGGCCAGCCAGCCTCGCACCGGTCCGAAAGCCCGCCCGTAGCCGACGCCGGCGAGGTAGCGGCCCACAGCACCCGTCCCGCCGCCGAGGAAGACCAGAACGAGGTTGACCATCGCCGCCTTATACCGGATCGCCGCGACGGTCCAAACGCACGCAGCCGGAGCCCTCGATGTCCAATCCCCTTCCGCCGCAGGCGCTCGCGCCACAGGCGCTGGCGCCAGAGACGCTCGCGCCGCAGGACTGTCGCGACATGGCCGAGGTGCGCGCAGGCGTCGACGCCCTGGACCGCCAGCTGGTCGCCCTGCTGGCGGTCCGCCAGAGCTACATGGACGCCGCCGCCCGCATCAAGCCGAGCCGGGACAAGGTGCACGACGCCGCGCGGATCGAGGAGGTCGTCGCGAAGGTTAAGGTCTCGGCTCGCGCCGCGGGGCTCTCGGAGGCCATCGCCGAGCCCGTGTGGCGCCTGCTGATCGACCGCTGCATCGCCTACGAGTTCGAGGCCTTCGACCGCCGACGCTAGCCCGTCGCGGCCACGTCCTCAGCGCGCGAACCGCAGCGCCAGGGCGCCGCCCA
>CAXUEN010000097.1:0-7838 GCA_964249945.1 uncultured Caulobacteraceae bacterium
CGGCGAAGGGCAGGCCGTAGCCCTTGATGGTGTAGGCGATGAACAGGGTCGGCGTTTCGTCGGCCGCGCCGTCGAAGGCCTCCGTCAGGGTCTGGAGACAATGGCCGCCGAGATTGGTCATCAGGGCCGAGAGGTCGGCGTCCGCGTAGGACGCCAGCAGCTCGGCGACGTCGGGCAGGTCGCCGATGTCGCCGGTCAGCCGCTGGCGCCAGGCGGCGCCGCCCTGGTAGGTCAGGGCGGCGTAGTCGGCGTTGGAGCAGTGGTCGATCCAGGAGGCCAGCGCCTGGCCTCCCGGCTTGGCGAAGGCGGCGCGCTGCAGCTTGCCGTGCTTTAGCGTCACGACCCGCCAGCCGCAGGTCCTGAAGATGTCGTCGAAGCGGTTGAACATCCGGTCGGCGGTGGTGGCGTCCAGCGACTGGCGATTGTAGTCGACGATCCACCAGCAGTTGCGCAGGCTATGCTTGTAGCCCTCGATCAGAGCCTCGTAGATGTTGCCCTCGTCGAGCTCCGCATCGCCCATCAGGGCGATCATGCGCCCCGCGTCCGCCGCCTGCATGCGGCCGTGGGCGATCAGGTAGTCCTGCACCAAGCTGGCGAAGAGGGTGATCGCGACGCCGAGGCCGACGGACCCGGTGGAGAAGTCCACCGGAATCTGGTCCTTGGTCCGCGAGGGATAGCTCTGGGCGCCGCCGAAGCCGCGGAACGCCTCGATCTGGTCGCGCGACTGCCCGCCGAGCATATAGTGGATGGCGTGCAGCACGGGGCCGGCATGGGGCTTCACCGCCACCTTGTCCTGCGGCCGCAGCGCATGGAAGTAGAGCGCCGCCATGATGGCCGTCATGGAGGCGCACGACGCCTGGTGGCCGCCCACCTTCAGCCCGTCGCGGCTCTCGCGCAGGTGGTTGGCGTTGTGGATGGTCCAGGCGGAGAGCCAGCGTAGACGGACCTCAAGCATCTCCAGATGGGTGACGTCCTCCGGCGAGGGTGAACGGGCCGTGTCCGGAGGGGTCGGGTCGAGGGTCGTGGAGCTTGTCATGGTCGAGGCCCAACATCAGGGGCTGGAACGAACGCCGGAGAGTGCGTAGCCGGCCGCACAGGAGCGGCGCCGTGTCGCCGTCCTCTATACCGCCGGCGCGACTGCGCCCAGGTCTTCGCTCGTCGCGGGATTGGCCACCAGGGCGCGGCCGCGAACGTGGAAGGTCAGCAGGAGCAGCGCGGACAGCACCGCGCTGGCGCCCATGGCTACCGAGACCTGCCCGCGGCTCATGCCGGTGTTGAACAGATAGCCCGCGACCGCAGGGGCTAGGGCGCTGCCGATCCGGCCCACGCCCAGCGCGAAACCCGCGCCGGAGGCTCGCATGTGGCTGGGAAAGGTGCGCGCGATCAGCGAGTGCATGCTCACCATGCCGGAGTGGGCGAAGAAGCCCCCCAGCGCGGCGGTCAAGGTCAGGGCGACGAGATGGCCGCCCGCATAGCCGAACACCATGGCCCCGAGCCCCATGCCGAGCACGGCGGTGAATGACAACGGCTTCAAGGGGAAACGCCCGGCCGCCCACCCGATCAGCGAGCCGCCCACCGCCCCGCTGACATTGGCCACGACCGCGACCCTCGCAGCCACCGAAGGCGTGAAGCCGGCGGCCGCCACCATCTGAGGTATCCAACTCAGGAAGAAGTACACGGTGATGACGAAGAGGAAGAGGATCGCCGACATATGCACGGTGCCGCGCAGGTGGTGGGCGTGGAAGATCTCGAACGGCCGTATCGCCGCCTTGGCCTCCGTGCGCGCCGGCAGGCGCTCCACCGCAGGGTGTCCGCACCGGCGCAGGAAGCGGTTGACGTGCGCCAAGGCCTTTGGGCCCTGCTTCTCCACCAGGAAGGCGATGGGCTCGGGTAGCAGCACAAGCGAGGCCGCCGCCAGGACCAGGCCGAACACGCCGCCCACGACGAAGACGGCGCGCCATCCCCCGTGCGTCAGCAGGTAGGCTGCGGACAGGCCGCCAAAGACGCCGCCGAGCGGGAAGCCGATCGCCATCAGACCGATCGCCAGCTCCCTGCGGCGGACGTTGGCGTACTCCGCCGCCAGGGGATTGATGATGGCGACCACCGCCCCGATCCCCACGCCGGTGATCAGCCTGAAGAGGGCCAGCATAGCCACGCCGTTGGCCCGCGCGCTCATGAACATCCCGGCGGTCATGATCGCCAGCGCGATCCGGGCCAGCGTCCGGCGTCCGGCCACGTCGCCCAGCGGCGCCACGACAAAGGAGCCGAAGGCCATGCCCACCAGCCCCACGGAGAAGACCAGCCCTAGCGCCGCCGGGTTGACGTGCCACTGGTGGACCAAGCTCGGCGCGACCAGGGTCACGGCCAGCACGTCGAAGCCGTCGAGCGCGCTCATGGCGAAGGTGGTCAGGACCGCCGCCCACTGGAAGGGGCTCATGGGCGAGTTGGAGAGAAGAACCCGGGGATCGGACATCAGAGACGCCGACCCCGTGTTTGCTGTCGTGTTGCTCATGCTTGCTAATCGTCAACTTGCTCTGGAGCAATCAGGAGGTTCCACGGGGCAGACAAAGCAACGCCAGCCGGGCCCGTGAAGACCGCACCCTCCTGTCCGACGGCCTCGATCTAAGCATATCGGTCGTTTGTGGTCACTCAAGGGGAATATCGATAAAATAGACATTTGGAGACGTTGACGCAGGGCTTGCGCCGGCTCATCAACTCCGCCGGCTCAGCCGGCGCCCATCGTGTTCGCCCGTCGCGGCGGACGAAACTGGCGCGTCAGGCAGACCGGCCTTAGAGCCTCGGAGAGACTGTTGAAGCTCGTCAAGATCGCACGAAATGGCTCTTGCGCGGAGGGCGTACTGGACGGCGAGACCGTGCAGGTGCTCGGCGGATGGCGCGCCGGTCCAGTTGAAAAGGCGCCGTTCACCCTCGCTATCAAGCCGCTCGCTGAGCTGCAGGAGCTTCTGAACGGGCCCAAGGAACACGTACCGCTCGCCGACGTGTCGCTCGCCGTGCCGATCGACCCGGCGGCCCAGATCTTCTGCGCCGGCTTCAACTATCGCGCCCATCTGACCGAGATCCGCGCCGACGAGCCCACTCATCCTGTGATCTTCAAGCGGACGCTGGACACGCTGGTGGCTCACGGCCAGCCGGTCATCCGCCCCACCGTCTCCGAAACGCTCGACTACGAGGGCGAGATCGCCATCGTCATCGGTCATGAGGGCCGCCACATCCCCCACGACCAAGCCATGTCGTACGTCAGTGGCTATAGCTGTTTCATGGACGGCAGCGTGCGCGAGTATCAGAAGCACAGCGTCACCTCCGGCAAGAACTTTTGGCATACGGGGTCGATGGGCCCCTGGATCGTCACCGCAGACGAGGTTGGCTCCGGCGCCATGACGCTGGAGACGTCCGTGAACGCCGAGACGCGACAGTCTTCGGACGCCAGCCGCATGATCTTCGACATCTCCACCCTGATCGCCTACTGCTCCACCCTGACTTGGCTGCGTCCGGGCGACGTGATCGCCACCGGCACGCCCGGAGGCGTCGGCTCCCGCATGACGCCCCCCTGCTGGCTGAAGGCGGGCGACAAGGTGGAAGTCCGGATCGGCGGCGTCGGCGCCCTGACCAACGTCGTCGAGGACGAGGCCTGAAACCATGGCGGAGCTCATCGTCTACATGTCGCCGGGCACCTGCTCGTGCGTCACCATGGCGGCGCTTGAGGAGATCGGCGTTCCTTATGAGGACCGGCTGATCTCCACCCGCGCGGGCGCTCAGAACAGCGCGGAATATCTGGCGGTGAACCGGAAAGGCAAGGTTCCGGCCCTGAGCGTCGACGGCCGGATCCTGACGGAGAACCCCGCCATCCTGGCTTATCTCGACGAACAGTATTCGGAGGCGGGGCTGCTCCCCCGCGGCGATGACCCTCTGGTGCGGGCGCAGGGCCTGAGCGACATGGCCTGGTGCTCCAGCACCCTCCACATCGGGGTGCGCCAGATTCGCAACCCGCTGAGGCTCGCCACCCGAGATCCCGACGGGGTGCACGAGGACGGGCTGAAGAAGCTCGCCAAGGAGTGCGAGTACATCGCCGGGCGGGTCGGGGACGGCTGGTGGTACGGACCGACATGGTCGATCGTGGACACCTACGTCTACTGGGCCTACAGCACCGCTGCCGTCGGCGGCTTTCCCGTCGACGACTACCCCGTGCTGACCGGCCACGCCGAGCGGGTCATGGCGCGCCCGGGCTTCCAGCGCATGCTGGCCCGTGAACGCGCCGCCACTGAGCGGGCGTAACGGCCCATCGACCCGTCAGGCCTCTAACGATCGGTCCCGCAGCGGCGCAGCCTCAGCTTGCCTGAGGCAAGTCGCTGCGGGACGAGGCCCACTAGCTGTGCGGACGCTTCGCGACGTTGTCCCACGGCGGGTTCGGCGGCGGGAAGCCCCGCGTGAGTTCGGCGTAGACCGCTTCCGTATAGGTGATGAACATGGGCACCTCCGTCTTGTCCGGAAGCGCCTGCTGTATCTCGGGCAGGGTCTTGCCCTGGACGACCATGGCCTTGATCTGTTCGCGCCGCGCCTGCTCGTCGCGGAGCCGCGAGGCGAGTTCGGCCTTCGGCAGGATCGGGCCGTGACCCGGGACATAGGTATCGGCATCCAGCGCGAGCAACGCTTTCATGGAGTATTCCCAGCCCAGGCTTGAGCCCCCGAGATGGATGACGGGAAAGCGGGTGTAGTTGACCAGGATGTCACCGCCGTAGACGATCTTCTGGTCCGGCAGGTACATGATGATATCTCCCGCCGTGTGCGCCGGTCCGAAGTGCATCAAAGCGACGTGCACGCCGCCAAGGGTTAGCGTGCGTTGGCTGCCGATGGTGTCGAGCGGAAGACGCTCCGCGAGGTTGGCGTACAAAGCCTTGTACATGGGGGGCGCAGCCGGGTCGTTGGCGGAGGCGACGACCTCGCTGCGGGCGTTCTCCTGCATGAGCACGGGCGTCGAGGTGGGATAGACGAGCAGACCGCCCACGTGGTCGGGGTCCGCGTGCGTCACGACGATGGCGCTGACCGGCTCGGAGGTCACCTTGGCGATCTCGGCGACCTGCATCTTGGCCGCCGCGTCCGGGATTTCGGTGTCCAGCACCACCACGCCCTGCGGGCCGACCACGAAGCCGGTGTTGGATCGGCCGCCGGTGATCCAGTAGGCGCCGCCACGCAGCGGATGGGTCGTGAGGACCACCGGCCCGGGTCGCATCTGCGCCAGCGCCGGGCCGGCGAGCGCGGCCACGGCCACGCCGACGCAGAGGGTCGTGCGGCGAAGTCCCGCTCTGCACGCCTTCATCAACTTCACCATCCAATCCTCCCTTGTCGCCACGATCCGAACGATCGGACCGCGCCTTGATTGATTCCCAGGACGCCGCTGCGCTCCGGGACGTTCTGGTCGCGTTCGCCCACTTCAGCGCTGGAGCGAGCGCGCCGTGGAGAGCAGCACATGGTCCGACGAAGCGGCCTCCGCTGCGGCCTGCCGCAGGCGCGCCTCCGTCCCGCCGGTGGCGTAGGCTTCAACGAGGCCCATGTGGCCTTCCAGGATCAGGACCTCGTCGTCGACGAACAGCCGGTCGATATCGGCGCCCGGCGCCTGCAGTTCGGCCAGGAGCGTCTGGTGCTCGCGGGCGAGCGTCTTGACGCCTCCGACCAGGGGCACGCCCTGATCGTTGCTCATGCCCTTGAGGCTGGCTCGGCCGCCCGCGAAGGCCTCGCGCACGTCCTTGGCGAAGGCCTGCACGCGAGGGGAGGCCTTGTGCTCGGCGACGGCGGTCAGGGCGCGCTGGGCCGCGTCCAGCTCGCGCGCATCGTTCTGCAGTTCGGAGGCGGACACCGCATAGGCGGTGGGCGCGAACCCGGACGCCGGACTGCCGGGCTCGACCTTGGTGGCGGCCGGCAAAGTCTTCTGCGCCGCCGCCGGTCCCAGGCCCGCCAAGGCGAGAGCACCGGCGATCGCCCCTAGAACGCCGATCCTCCCCGCGTCCATCGCCCTGTTCCTCGTCCTCGCCATCTTCATCGGCCGCCTCCCGCCTTGGTCCATCGAGCCGCCGGGTCTCAGAAGCCGGAGTCGGTGAAGCCGATCCAGCGGCCCGCGGCGATCACCCCGCACCAGAACAGCAACGACAGGGCGCCCGTCACCTTGGCGATCATAGGCGGCGACGGGTGTTCGTCCCAGTGATGGATGCTGCGTTCGGTCACCGCGTGAAAGATCACCATGTTTGTTCCAGCCAGCAGCAATAGCACCATCTTGAGACGGAACGGCGTGTTGTTGAAGTACTTCAGCGCCGCGGAGGAAAATAGCAGGCTGCCGGTGATCACCGCGACTACGAAGCCGCCCCAGGTCCAGGGCAGGATTTCGGTCGTCAGGCGCGTCACGGCGCGCCCGCGCGAGGTGAAGCCCAGCAGCCGCAGGTCCACCATGGCGATGGTGCCCACCACGAAGGTGATGGCCAGCACGTGGACGCACTCGATGATCGGGAACATCCAGCCGCTCTCGCGGATGGCGGTCCCCACCGGCGTGCTTTGGAGACCTACGAGCAGGGTCTGGATCGACATAGGGGTCCTTCGACGGGCGGGGACGAGGCTCGCCCTTGTCGCATCAAGGGTGGTCGGTATAGGCGATCAGCCGCCCGGCGAAGACGATGGCGACGAAGAGGCCGAGTGAGGCCACCGCCAGCACCTTGGCCCACCGGGCGCGGGCGGGCGTGGCGTCCCAGAAGGCGGGGTCGCGCTTCAGGGCGAGTTGGAGCGCTCCCGTGACCGCGATGGCGATGAGGATCAGAATCATTTTCTTGATGAAGGTCGAGTTCTCCAGTTCGCGGGACGGCTCGGCCACCGTGAGGATCATTCCTGTCAAGAGCAGGATCGGTAGCGTGCCCCATATCCAGGGAAGCAGACGCTTGGCGGTCCCGGCCACGCTGTCGCTGCGGCCGGCGATGCCGAACAGGCGCAGGTCCAGCATGGCGGCGGAGGCGAGCAACAGCGCGATGCAGATGATGTGGACCGTCTGGGTCAGTGGGATGATCCAGGCCACGTTCTGGATGGTGTTGCTGACCGGCGTGCTGGCCAGCCATTCGCAGAAATGATGGAGGGAGAGGGCCATTAGCTAGAGTCCGGCTACCGGAGTGTCGTGGGTTATACGTGGGCCGTCGGGGCTTCCCTCGCCGTCAATGCGTTCGCCTGGCGGTGACGGCGATGTTGACCTCGACCTTGAGCGCCACCGTGTCGCCCGTCTTGAACTGGCCCTGGCCGACGCCGAAGGCGCTGCGGTCGAGCGGCAGCGATCCCGACATCTTCGCCGTATCGCCAGCGATGGCGAGTGTGAACGGCAGCGTCACCGGATGGGTGGCGTTGCGGATCGTCAGGTCGCCTTGGACGACGTAACGGCCCGGCCCCGCCGCGGTGATCTTGCGGCTGACGAAGGTGGCGCGCGGAAAGACCTTGACGGAGAACCAGTCCTCCGTCGGCAGGGCCTCGTCACGGGTCTGGTCGCCGCTCTTGGCGGAGCCCGTGTCGATCACGGCGGCGACCTTGGAGCCGGCGAGATTGACGGGGTCGAAGGCGATCTTCGCATCCCAGCGGCTGAACCCGCCATTGAACGCCTGCCCGTTCATCGCCCCCTGGAAGCCGATGTGGGAGGCGCCCTTGTCCACCGTCCAGGCGGGAACGGGTGCGGCGATCGCCGGGGCTGCGAGGAGGGCGAGGGCGGCGGCGAGGGCGAGACGCATGATGGGACCTTTCTCAATCGAGCGGCGCGCCCGAGCCCGGCGTCATGCGGCCGAGCACGGGATGGCCGTCCA
>CAXUEN010000098.1:0-7772 GCA_964249945.1 uncultured Caulobacteraceae bacterium
GGGTCAGGAAGAAGGCGCTCTCGAAGTGCGCGCCGGCCTCCTCGAACTGCGCCCGACGCTCCATCTCGACCCGGGCCGACGCCGGATCGGGGAAGGTCGAGCGCGGGTAATGGTTGGCGGGGACGCGTTGCGCCTCGACGAACACCGCCCAGCCGGAGCCGAGCCGGCGCAGCGCGCCGTTCAGCCGCGAGGTGGTGGAGACCAGCTCGGCGGGCGTGGCGCTGTCGAGGTCGGGGCCGCGGAACCGAGCGGTCCGCTGCAGCGAGCCGTCCTTGTTGACGACGACGCCCGACCCGACCAGCGCGGCCCAGGGCAGGAAGTCGGCGAGCGCCTGCGGCTTCGAGCGATACTCGGCGAGGTTCAGCATGGCCGTCTCACACCCCGAGGTGCGCGGGGTAGCGCAGGTGGCGGCGGACGACGTCGACGAAGGCCGGGTCGCGGCGCGCTGCCCAGACCGCGGCCAGGTGGCCGATCGCCCAGAACACGATGCCGACGATCCAGAGCCGCAGGCCGAGGCCGAGGGCGGCGGCGAGCGTACCGTTGATGATGGCCACGGCGCGCGGCGCGCCGGCCATCAGGATCGGCTCGGTCAGGCTCCGCCGCACGGGCGCGTAGAAGCCGACCGCCGGCTCGTCGCCGCCATCGAGCATCAGACGATCGCCCCGCCCGAGAAGGAGAAGAAGCTCAGGAAGAAGGAGCTGGCGGCGAACGCGATCGACAGGCCGAACACGATCTGGATCAGCCGCCGAAAGCCGCCCGAGGTGTCGCCGAAGGCCAGCGTCAGGCCGGTCACGACGATGATGATGACCGAGATGATCTTGGCGACCGGACCCTGGATCGAGTCCAGGATCTGCTGGAGCGGCTGCTCCCAGGGCATGCTCGAGCCAGCTGCGTAGGCCGGCGCGGCGAGGACGCTAAGCGAAGCGACGGCGATGGCCGCGCCCAGACGGTGGCGAAGGGTACGGGTCATGCGGGGTCTCCAGGGATGAGCAGGCTGAGGGGCGAGAGGCGGTAGTCGCCGTGGGCATCGAGGCCCTCCTCCACGCGGGCGAGCTCCGAGAGCGGGCGGAGCCGCGGCCGGACAGGACGGCGATGACGTCGATGGTCTCGGGGATGAGCGCGCGCGGCACGGTGACCACCGCCTCCTGCACGAGCTGCTCGAGGCGGCGGAGCGCGCCGAGCGCCGACCCGGCGTGGATGGTGCCGATCCCGCCGGGGTGGCCGGTGCCCCACGCCTTCACGAGGTCGAGCGCCTCGCCGCCGCGCACCTCGCCGATCGGGATGCGGTCGGGGCGCAGGCGCAGCGCCGAGCGGACGAGATCGGTCAGCGTGGCCGCACCGTCCTTGATGCGTAGGCTGACAAGGTTGGGCGCGGCGCACTGCAGCTCGCGCGTGTCCTCGATCAGGACGACGCGGTCCTGCGTGCCCGCGACCTCGGCGAGGAGGGCGTTGACCAGGGTCGTCTTGCCGGTTGAGGTGCCGCCCGCGACGAGGATGTTGCGGTGGGTGGTGACCGCAGCGCGCAGCAGGTCGGCCGCGTCTGCCGACATGATGCCGGCGGCGACGTAGTCGGTAAGCGTGAAAACCGCGACGGCCGGGCGCCGGATGGCGAACGCGGGGCCGGCGACCACCGGCGGCAGCAAGCCCTCGAACCGCTCGCCCGTCCCGGGCAGCTCCGCCGAGACCCGCGGGTTGCCGGGGTGGACCTCCGCGCCGACATGGTGCGCGACGAGGCGGATGATGCGCTCGCCGTCTGCGGCGGCGAGCTTTAGGTCGGTGTCTTCCAGCCCGCCGGCGAGCCGGTCGATCCAGAGCCGGCCGTCGGGGTTGAGCATCACCTCGCCGATGCTGGCGTCGTCGAGCCAGCCGGCGATCGCCGGCCCGAGCGCCGTGCGCAGCATCCGCACGCCGCGGACTTGAGCTTCGGGCCGGAAGGCGATCGTGGTCACTTGGCTCTACCCCGTCCAACTGGCGCGCCGCGGCGCGGATCACTGACGGGGCAGATACAAAGCGGCCGATCGCGTTCGCCTCAACAAGAGTGAGGCGGGCGTAGCGCGGCGGCGTAGAACGGGAAATAGGTCGGCGGGTCGGGCTGACTGGATCGACCTCAGAAGTTCACTTCTGCATAGCGACGGCCCGACCTAGCATTACTTTGGCAGATTGTGGATGAGCCATGCCCTGCAGCGGGGACATCGGTGTGGCATGAGCGTATAGAGCTGGTCCAAGATGGCTTGGCGGATCGCTGGCAGGCTCGGCTGGGGCGGTGGGCCGGAGACTCTTTTTCCCCCCTTTCGCCTGTTTGAGGCGGCGGCTCTGCAGGAAGGTATAGGCGATCATGCTCATCAGGGCGTGTCTGTGCAGACCGGCCCATGATCGGCTCTCGAAGTGGTCGAGCCCGAGTTCTTCCTTTAGCTGCTGATGGGCCTGCTCGCACGCCCAGCGGGCCTTCACCGCGCCGGCCAGGCGCTTGAGAGTGGCGTCGGCGGGCAGGTTGGACAGGTAGTACTTCCTCTCGCCGTTGGTGCGGCGCTCTCCGATCAGCCAGGCCTCTTCGCCCGGAAGGTGCTGCTGTCCCATGTCGCCGATCCGCTGGGGTGGACCGTCCGCCACCCGGATCCGAACGGCGGCGAAGCGCGCCTTCAGCGGGCCCTTGGTCCCTCGCCGCCAGCTCAGCGACCGCCAGGACACGCTCGCCAGCGTCTTCTCCGCCGAGAGCGACTTCACGTCGGGCACGGGGTTCTTCCTGGGACGCCTTCGTCCCGCGACGGGGAAGATCAGGGCCACGTCCTTGGGGTAGACCTTCTGGCGCGCGCCCACGCCCACAGCCCAGGCCAGCCCCCGCTCGCTCAGGCCCTGGCGGAAGGGCGCGCTCAGGCCATAGCCGGCGTCGGCCAGCACACAGCCGAAGCGCACGCCAGCCGCCCTGACGCGGTCGATCTCCTCCAGCGCAATCTCGAGCTTGGTCTTGTAGGTCTGGTGTTCGCTCGGCACGCGCGCCTTGGTCATGCGTGCCGCGTCGCTCGTCCAGCTCTCAGGAAGGAACAGTCGCAGGCCTACCATCACCGGGATATCTTCTCGCGCGAGGGTGGTGGAGACCAGGGTCTGGCAGTTGGCGTTCTTACCAAGCGAGGTGGCGCACTGCGGAGCAACCCCTACCGAGTGCTTGCCCTTCTTCGGCAGCGCGGTGTCGTCGATGATCAGAAAGGCATCCTCGCCTCCGACCAAGCGATCGGCTTCCTTCAGCAGGATAGCCTCCACCGGCGCCCTGTCCCAGGTCCCCGCCGCCACGAAGTGATGCAGCTGGTCGTAGCCCACCACGCCCTCGCGCGCCGCCATCGGCTGGATGCTCTTGCGGTCGCCCGGGCCGATCAGGCCCGCCACATACGGCGAACACATCCGACCCCGCCGACGATCACCCAAAGCCAGCACGAACGGCTTCAGCCAAGCCTCCAGCTCCTCCCGCCATGACGGCGTCATCGGCTTCATCAAACGCGCTCCGGCCTCTCCAGGCCCGCGCTTCACCCAACCTACGTCACCAAACTCCTAATCTGCCAAAGTAGTGCTAGGCTCCAGACTCGTTCAGAGCCAGAAGGCGAGTAGCGCTGCGAGAGCGACGGCGGACAGGAAGTTGGCGGCCAGCTTGTCGTAGCGGGTGGCGACGCGGCGGAAGTCCTTGAGCCTGCAGAAGGCGTTCTCGATCAGGTGGCGGTCTCGGTAGCGGGCACGGTCGTAGGTGATCTTCTTGTTGCGGGTGATCCGGCCGGGGATCACGGGCACGGCTCCGGCCCGGCGGAGGGATCGACGCAGGGCGTCAGCGTCGTAGCCCTTGTCCGCGAGGACGTAGCGGGCGCCGCCGACGCGGGCGAGGAGCCCCGGCGCGACGGTGATGTCGGAGACGTTTCCGGGCGTCAGGATCAGCGCGAAGGGACGGCCGACGACGTCGGTGAGGGCGTGGATTTTGGTCGTCTGGCCGCCGCGCGAGGGGCCGATTGCCTGCGCCCGCGCCCCCCTTTTCCGCCGAAGGCCGAGCGCTGCGCCTTGATGTAGGTGGAGTCGACCGCAGTGGACTTCATCACCGCGCCGGTGGCCGCCAGGTCCTCCAGCAGCCTCAGCCAGAACCGCTTGCGGGACCAGCAATTGAAGCGGTTGTAGACCGTGGTCGAGGGGCCGTAGTTGGCCAGGCAGTCCTGCCAGCGGCAGCCGATCTTCAGCACATGGAAGATACCCGAGATCACCCGCCTGTCGTCGACCCGGCGGGCTCCGGGCTGGTTTCTTCGGCAGGTGCGGCTCGACCGCCGCCCACTGCTCGTCGCTCAGCCAAAACAGCGCACCCATCACCGCCTCCGTCGCCCCTCAAAGCGTCTGAATCACGATTTGCCTATTCGCCTCAAGCCGCTGATTGGGTTTGGAGCCTAGCCAATAGGGAGCCAGTACTCGCGGACGAGTAGGAGATGAATGTTGATCCAGCGTCCGCGCCTGAAAGCAACTTGCCGGTCTTCGGCATAGCTGACGTATAGGATTGTCGTTTCGCCGTCTTCACTCGTCGATGAGCGCTGCATATGTTCTTCAGTCGTTTAGGTTCGCCGGAGAAAACTGCCGCAGGAATGAACAGAATGCGCACGAGTCCAATCTGCTTTGGTTAGATCACGTTGCGTGGGCATCACCCCAGTCTTGCAACGCGGGGGCTGAATCCGAAGCGACGCGTAAATGTAGTCGAGAAGTAGTTAGCGTTCTCAAAGCCGCACCGGCTAGCGACTTCGGCGACGGGAAGGTCTGTTCCTTCCAACATGCTCTTCGCGGCGTCGAGGCGCGTGTTGAGGAGCCACTGGTAAGGTGACATTCCCATCGCTAAGCGGAACAGACGGCTGAAGTGGAACTTGCTGATGCCGGCCTCGGCGGCCACCTCGGCGATCGAGAGAGGCTCTCCAAACCGGTCCGAGACGCAGTCGAGCGCCTTTCGCAGCCGTCGATCCTCGAGGGTCACCCTGCGCGGCGCCTCGGATTGACCTCGCGCGCCGCGAGCGAAAGCGGAGAGGTGCAATGCAAGCCAGTGGACTGCGCTTTCTCCGTAGGCGTCGGGGGCGCCGGCGCGGAACGCTCTGATAAGGGATAGAGCGATCTGGCGCACCGCCTCGTCCAAATGGCCCAACGATCCAGGCGGACTATCCGAGATCGACGTTTCACCGCCGAAAAGATCTGTGGCCTCGGCGACCACACTTCTTGGAATGTAGATGTTGACTTTGTGGGCAGCGCCCGCGTCGCGGTTCACGGATCGGCGCAGCCGGTTCGTCACCCCGCCGGGTGTCAAGCCGACGGTGCCCGGCCGGTAGACCGCCGAGCGCCACGTGCCATTCCGATAGGATTGGAGGTGCTGCTCGCCGCGAGTCATCACGACGACGGTATGATCCGGCGTCGGCAGCGTGTCGAATGGATCCCCCGAATCCAGGACGCGATGATGCTCGACGAGGGTGGATGTCCAGCCGCTGTCGTTGCTGCTTTCAAGCACCCGGACCGGCAGCGCCGCTCCGCATAGCAGGCTCAGAGGATCAACGGGCATCGCTGCGCTCCCCGCATCTTTCAAGTAAGCAACGCGCCAACGAGCCAGATCACGCCACGGGCGATCACCGTCCACCTGCCGTCAGGAGGCTCACCATGATCCATGGCGCTGGTCCAGCCGCCATGGACCGAGGATGCTCGTTCCGCGTTCCCGGCGGACAAGGAGTGTCGCGGCCATGCAACCGACCGATGTCGTGCGTCAGATCCTCGCCGACCCGACCAACCCCGAGGTCGTGAACCGTCTTGTCGCGCCCGATGCGACCTACGTCTCGCTGAACTACAACAACCCCGAGCTCAAGCGGATCATGCCGTGGACCGGCACCGCGACCGGGCCGGATGCGATCCTGGGCACCTACTCGCGGGTGATGCGCTACTGGACCAGCGAGGCGTTCGACGTCGAGGAGCTGTTCAGCGCCGGCGAGAACGTCGCGGCGTTCGGCCGCTTCACCTACCGCTCGACGACACTAGGCAAAGCGGTCACGTCGCCGTTTTCAATCCTCGCCAAAGTCTGCAACGGCCAGGTCACCTACATGCAGTTCATGGAGGACACGTTCGGCACTGCCCAGACGTTCCGCGCGGGCGGCGCCGCCGTCTACCGAAGTGACCCGGACGGCGGCGAAGTGGAGGCGTGACGATGCCCGATCAGCCGGACCCGATCGCTGTGATCGATAGCTTCTACGTGGCGGAGGGCGCCTACATGAACGCCGGCAACGGCGACGCGGGCGCGAGCTTCGCCGACATAGCCGCCACGCTCGATCCCGACGTGGTGCTTTACCAATCGCCCGATCTTCCCTGGGGCGGCGAGTTCCGCGGCCATGCCGGCTACGAGGACTGGGCGAGGGCGATGAGCCGCGCGTTCGACCGGCTCGAGGTCAGGGACACCCGCCGCTTCGTCGACGGCGACACGGTCGTCATCACCTGTCGGCTGGTCACCCGCTCGCGCGTGTCGGGCGAGACGCTCGACCTGCCGATGGCGCAGGTGGTCCGGGTGCGTGGCGACCGCATCGTCGAGTTCCGGCCGTTCTACTGGAACGTTCCCGCCTACCAGGCGGCCGTCCGACCCGGGCGCTGAACCGTCCGGCGCGACATCGCGCGCGACCGCCTCTACCCGACATCCTCCTGTTTCAGCCGCACCTGCGCCGCCCGGTCGACGAGCGCGTCGGCGCCCGGCTCCACCTCGGGCTGCATCTGTCGCCAGCGCCGCAGGCGGACGGACTCGAAGACGCCGGCCTTGTGGAACGGCTCGTCGTCCAGCAACCCACGCGCGGTGGCCTCGTCGTCCGCCCTGATGATAAAGAACGTCCCGACGATCGCGCCCTCGGCGCTCTCGAAGGGGCCTCCGAGGTGCATCATGTGCGCGTTCCGCTTCAGGTAGTCGAGGTGAACGCTGCGCGTCTTCTCCCTCAGCTCGCCGACGCTGGGCCGGTCCCAGCAGACGATCGCGAAGAACATGGTCTTCCCTCAAGACTTCACGCTGGCGAGCACGCGGTCGGTCATCGGCCCCGACAGGCCGACATAGCCGGTCGGATCGAGCAGCTTCTCCAGCGCCGCGCGGTCGAACACCTTCCCGATCGCTTCGTCGCGGCCGAGCAGGTCGATCAGCGATCCCTCGCCACTGGCCGCCGCGATGGCGATCTTGGACAGGGCGTCGTGCGCGCGCTCGCGGCCCATCCTCGGAGCGAGCGCCATCATCACCGCCTCCGTGTTCACCAGGCCCTTGGTGAGGTGCAGGTTGCGCGCCATCGCGTCGGGGTGGACCACCAGCCCCTCCAGCATGAACCGGGCCTGGTTCAGCGCGCCGGCGCTCAGGCAGAAGATCTCGGGCAGCACGATCCACTCGATCTCCCACGGCCCCGTGGCGCGCTCGAAATCCGCCACCGCCGCGCCGAGCAGGGCCGCCGCGTGCTGGCGGACCACGCCGTTGCAGGCGCTGATGTAGGCGCAGGAGATCGGATTACGCTTCTGCGGCATGGTCGAGGAGGCGCCGCGCCCCCCGCCGCCGTCCGGCTCCTGCACCTCGGCGATCTCGGTCGCCATCATCACCTTCACGTCGAACGCGATCTTCTCGATCGTCGCGCAGACGAGCGCCAGGAACGCGCCCGTCTCGGCGAAGGCGTCGTGCATCGTGTGCCATGAGATCAGCGGCTGGCCGAGGCCGAGCTCGGCGCAGAGGCTCGCTTGCACCTCCAGCCCCCGGTCGCCGAGCGCGTTGAGCG
>CAXUEN010000099.1:0-7745 GCA_964249945.1 uncultured Caulobacteraceae bacterium
TCCGTATAGTGCGAGGCGATCGCCTGCGGCGTGTAGGTGATCAGGTAGGACAGCGGCTCGCCCTCCAGCGTCCGCCGCCGCACCACCCGCTGCAGCACCAGGCTCGGCGGGACCTCCATCTGGGCGGCGACGCCGGCCTCGCCCGCCTGGACGTCGGTGGTCTCCAGCAGCTCGATCCCGGTGACCAGGCCCATTTCCTGCAGGCTCTCCAGCAGGTTGTCGAAGGCGCTCCTGACGACGGGCGTGCGCGCGCGTTCAAGGACAAGGGTGCCCCGGCCACGATGGCGGCTGACCAGCTTCTCGCTCGCGAGCTCGTTCAAGGCGCGCTTGACGGTGATGCGCGAGACGGCGAGCAGCCGCGCCAGGGTCTGCTCGCCGGGGAGCAGGGTCTCGGCGCCGAACTGGGCCTGGCGGATGATGCCGCGCAGGACGAGGTAGACCTGATGGTAGAGCGGCGTCGGCAGGGTCTCGTCGATCAGGGCGGCCGAAAGCCGGCGGGTCCAGAACTCGGACGACGGAGGCGTGTCTTCCATCTCCTGGGCCGGCTCGGGCGCGGCGTGTCGCCTGGCGTGCATCGCGGTCCTCATCCGGGTAGACGCCTAAGGCTTGGGAGCATGGGACGTGGACGGCGCGCCGCCGGAAAGCTCCGCCGCCACCTGCTCGGAATAGAGGTCGCCCCGGGCCGACGCCTCGATCCCTTCGGCCTCCTGCTGCAGGATGCGCAGCACGCGGGCGAGATACTCCTGGGTCCACAGCCCGCGCTCCGCGGCCTGGACCTCTGTAGGCACGAAGCCCTCCATCTCGTCCCGCAGGACGAGGCCCTTGGCCTCCAGCAGGCGCTCCAGGGTGTCGATGCGCTGGCGGGCGACCGCCAGCTCCTGCACCGCGGCCATGGTGATGGCCATCACCCGTTCGACCTGGGAGTCGAGGAAGTAGGGCCGCTTGCCGGCGGCCTTGGCCGAGGCGCCGGCCAGGGCGCGCTCCACGCTCACTGCGGCTTCCTCGCCCCTAGCAGATGCCAAGCGGCCTTGCGGCCGAAGTCCTCGCCCTCCTCCCCAGCGGCGTCGGGAAAGACGTCGGGATCGACCACGGCGCTCACCCCGCCGTGGATCAGGTCCGACCTGCCGAACCCGGCCTCGACCATCAGGACCTCGAGGTCTAGCTCGTGCAGCGTGCTCCAGAACGGCTCGTTGTTGTAGAAGCCGTCCCAGTCGCGCATGGCCTGCTCGAACAGAGGCATGTCGGGGCTATAGCGCGGCTGCTCCAGGTGGGCGACGAGGCCGCCGGGGGCCAGCAGGCGGCAGGTCTCGGCGAAGATCGCCTTCATGCTCGGCAGCGACAGCTCGTGCAGGAACATGGTGGTCTGGATCAGATCGAAGCTCGCATCGGCGAACATCGACAGGTCCGAGCCATCGGCCTGCACGAAGCGGACGTTGTCCACGCCCAGCGACTTGGCCCGCGCCAGCCCGTAGCGCAGCACCGGCGCGCCCACGTCCACCCCCACCACGTCCGCGTCCGGGAAGGCTGTGGCGATGGGCAGGAGGTTCTGGCCCATGGTCACGCCGATCTCCAGGATCCGCCCGGGGCGGAACTCGGGGAGGTTGCGCCGCAGCCAGCGCACCATCCCGTGGCCGCCGCCGTCCGAGTAGCGGCCGAGCGCGCCGCCCGTGGTGGCGAAGATCGCGTGGTCGTAGTTGGCCGCCCCCGACACGTCCCCCGGAAAGGCTTCGGTATGGTAGCTGCCCGGCATGCAGTGATGGTCCACCGCCGAGACGTAGCGCGGGATCGGCAGGGTGGGGTCGAGCTGCAGGCGCGCGTCGTCGCCGTTCAGCGCCTGCGCCGTGGCGGCCAGCGCTTCGGCCTGGCGCAGGGTGGTCCAGCGGCCGGCCTGCTGCCGCTGCTCCATGGTCATTCGGCGAAGCGCCGACCAAGCTTGGTAGTAGGGGTCCTGCAGCAGAGCGCGGCGCACCTCGTGACGGTCCTTCGGCGGACGGCCGAGCGCCCGCTCCGCGCCTGGGCCGGCGCGCCGCTCCCAGGCCGTCCTCACATGCGGCATCACCCGAGTGGCCAGGTGCCGGTTCATCTGGGCGAGCAGGTTCAGCCGCTCCACCTCGTCGTGGCTGGTCTGGGGGAAGACGCCGTGGCGGCCGACCGCCCGATAATCCGGCGGACCGTCGTAGGCCGCCTGCGCCGTCGTCTTCACCTGGCCTGAACCGTCCATAGCCGCCTCCTGCACACGCCTGCGACCCGCCTCAATTGGCCTAGATGTATATCAATCCAGGATGGCTCTGAGCGGCGGGCGCGGCAAGCGGTAATCGCAGCGGAGGGCGGGGGCGCCCTGATTACCGGCGCAGCTCCACCAGCTCATACCAGGTCATCATGTAGCCGCCGACGCCGCCCTTCAGGAACAGGCCGTCCGCGTCGTCCGAGACCCACAGGTCGTAAGGCGGGTGCTGGCCGGCCATGCCGCTGTCTCCGTCGTCCACGAACTGGAAGTGGCGCGCAGAGAACTCGCCCGCCGCCACGCTCACCTGCTCGCGCCCCACGAACACCGCGCCGATGTCGACCCGCGCCAGGAAGGGCGGCGTCGCGCCCCTGTGGTCTGGGGAAGGGACGTAGCAGCGCACCGTCCGGCGCTCCCCCGGTTCGCGCCAGTCCAGGCGCGAGAGCAGGTAGCCGTCCGCGACGATGGGATGGGTGCCGAACCCGTCGATGGGGTCTTGCAGCTCGACGCGCTGGGACACGCGGCCGACCGAGGGCCCGTAGGACTCGCACTCGATGAAGTCCTCGCCGAAGCGGAACCAGCCCGAACCCATGAAGCGGTCGCCCACCGTCAGCCGGACGGCGCAGTCCGCGGGGCGGCCCTGCGGGTCCAGGCCGTAGACCACGTCGCGCATGACGCTGGGCTCCGGCTCCTCGATTTCGCAGTGGGCCCGAAGGGTCACCGCGCCGTCGCCGTGGTGTGTGAACAGGAAGCTTTCATAGCCACGGGCCTCGTCCATCCGCTCCGGTTTGCGGGAGGTGTAGCGGATGCGTCCTTCGACGTTGCGGCTGCGCATAATGGCCATCGCCCTCCGGGTCAGAGCGTCTCGACCACTTCGACCAGGACGCCGTCAGGGCCGGCCATGACACCTGCGCGCCCGCCCCTATAGACGACTCCGCTCCGCGGAGAGGGCGGTTCGATCCAAGGGCCCTCCAGGCTGTCGAACTCGGGGTGGCGCAGGGTGGCCATGGCGACCGCCGGCGGGAGTTCGCCGACGTGCTGAGGCCTGGCCGTGGCGGCGGCGGGGTACTGGTCGATCTCCAGGAAGACGTCGCGGCCGTGGGTGAGGGTGGCGATGCGGTGCTGGTATTCGGCCGGCAGCCCGAAGGCGTCAGACAGTACGTTGTAGGTCAGATCGATCGCACGGCCGGCCTGGAGTTTCAGCGCCTGCTGCAGCCACCGGCTGGACGCCTCCAGGTCCGAGCAGGCAAGAACCAGGATGAACAGGTGATCCACCAGGCTGCTGGCGCGGGGCAGCTCATACTCCGGCATCTTGGCCAGGATCTGGGTCAGGAAGACGATCTCCTGATCGGGGCCCTTCACCTGCATAGCGACGATGTCCGGCAATCCGTCCAGGGCCTTCGGTGGGCCGATGACCTCGAAGGGCGAGGCCTGCATCCGCGCGTCGACCGCCAGAACGTCCTGCACGCAAATTTCGATGGCCGCCCAGCCGTAGGTCCGCAGCGTGCGATAGGCTTTCGGAGCAACGCCCTGCACAAAGCGGAGATAGATTTCGGCGCCCGACGCCGGCTGGCAGACGACGTAGCGACGCCCAGCGGTGGCGGGCGCGCCCCAGCTTCCGGCCAGCGCCGCCGCCACGTCGCCCGCCTCCACGATCCGGTAGTCCAGCCATTGCGTGTACAGCGCCGCGGCGGCGTCTGGATCGGGGGTGACGAGGGTGGCGGCCCGGAGGAGGTGCATGGTTGGCCTGTCTCTCGATCTTGACCGTCAGTGCGATCGTACTCCTAAACGATGGATTTTAGCTGTGCCAGCCTTCGCGGCGTTGCGGATCGTATACAAGGCCATCAGTGTGGAGGGCATCATCTCCGCAAGAGGCGTCCACCATGCGCATTGTCGCCCTGTTCAACCTCAAGCCCGGCGTGACGCGGGAGCGCTATGAGAGCTGGGCCAGGACCACCGACATTCCGACTGTCAACGCCCTGGCGTCCGTCGCCGACTTCCAGGTGATGCGCGCCACCGGCCTGCTCGGCTCCTCGGCCGCGCCGCCCTACCAGTATGTCGAGCTCATCGACGTCGCCGACCCGGACCAATTCGGCCGCGATGTGGCCGGCGAGGAGATGAGCCGGATCGCCGCCGAGTTCCAGTCCATCGCCGACGTCGCCTTCATCACCACCGAGCCGCTGACCGTCGAAGGGCAAGGCTGATCATGGCGCAAGCCCTCCCTTTCGCCGGCAAGACGGCTGTGGTCACTGGCTCTGGTCGCCGGGGCGGCCTGGGCGAAGCGATCGTGCGCCGGCTCGCCGAGGGGGGCGCCCGGGTGGTCGTCTCCGACATCGGCCGCCCCTCCGGTCCGGAAACCCCCGCCGAGATGATCGGCGGCGCCGAGGAGATGGAGACCTTCGTCACGACGCTCCGGAACCAGGGCGTGGAAGTCTCCACCTGCGCCTGCGACGTACGCCGTTACGCCGAGGTGCAGGCCCTCGGCCGCCATGCCGTCGAGCGGTACGGCTCACTGGACATCTGGGTGAACAATGCGGGCATAGGCTACATCATGAAGCCGCTGCTGGAGGTCGAGCCTACCGACTGGACCACGGTGATCGACGTCAACCTGACCGGCGCCTTCTACGGGCTGAAGGTCGCCGCCGCGGTCATGGTGGCGCAGGGGCGCGGCGGCCGCATCATCAACATCGCCAGCCAAGCAGCCAAGTCCGGCTTTCCCCACGCCCAGGCCTACACTGCGTCCAAGCACGGGCTGGTGGGCCTAGTGCGTTCCGCGGCGATCGAACTCGGGCCGTATGGCGTCACGGTGAACAACGTCTGCCCCAACCACGTCACCACGGGCCTCGGCGCCTGGCAGAATAGCTACTTCACCAAGGTGACCGGCCACGACAGCGTAGACGCCTACATGGCGTCCATGGCGGCGCGCATCCCGCTGCGCCGGGCCGGCCGGGTCGAAGACACCGCCGGCGCTGTAGCCTTCCTCTGTTCCGACGAGGCCGCCTACATCACCGCGGAGTCAATGAACGTGTCCGGTGGAGAGGAGCCGCACTGAGGACGAACGCACGAGGCCTGTCTTGCACCCTTGCAATCTGGGGCTCGCCGTGGCTTGCAGCGGATCATGATTGTCAAGGGCGCCTCAGTGTCGACGGCCGGCGGCAAGGCTTACGACTTCATCCGCAGCTCCATCCTCTCGGGTGATTTCAGCCCGGGACGTCGGCTGAAGGAGGAGGAGTTGACGGCGCTCTGCGAGGTTTCCCGCACACCCGTACGGGAGGCGCTGCGGCGCTTGGCCCTTGAGGGACTGGTCGTCGTCACGCCCAACGCCGGAGCGCAGGTCTCCGCGGTGTCGACGAGCGAACTGGCTGAAATTTACACGTTGAGGGCCATGATCGAGGGCCATGCCGCCGAGCGGGCGGCGGGTCTGATCGGCCGGAGTTCTCTAATCCGCCTGCGCGAGTTGGCGATCCAGATGGAACAGGTTGCGACGCGTCGGGAGAGAGCCTTCGGTGCGAATTTCACCTCCGCTAACGCCGAGTTTCACCGCATCATCCTTGACGCGGCCACAAGTCCGAGGCTGTCCGCCATGTCGGCTTTCGTGATTGAGTTGCCCCTGGCGCGTCGCACCCTTGAGCACTATTCGCGCCAGGATCTCGATCGCTCCATGGGCCATCACCGCGAACTGATCGATGCACTTGAGGCTCGGGACGGTGCTTGGGCGTCCTCGGTGATGAAGAGCCACATCCTTGCGGCGCACCAAGCCCTCACGCGCACCCATTCAGCAGATCTCAGCGGCACCGTCCGCGCAGGCAAGACCTAAAAAGCCCCATTCCTTTACAAAAGAGACCAGAATTAGACGGAGGTCACCGGCGCGGACCATGGCGCAGGCCCATCTCATGCATCAGCCGCTCCACACTGCGAGCACCTCATCATCCGTGAACCGCTTGGTTCGATCATACATGATACGTTGTGCCGCTTCGAAGAAGTCCGACTCAACGATACCCTCGAACGCGCCTTCGGCTCGCACCCACATGTCGGCTGAGTTGACGACGCGCTTTGCTTTCAGCTTGTTGGAGACTCGGTTGAAGACGTTGTTCCCGATGTACTTCTCGTTGGTGAGGATTTGATGGACGGCGCCGCGGGTCCAGGGAGCACCTGTGTAAGACTTAACACCCTCTCTATTCAGTAAGGCGGCTAGCTCGCTTTCGGTACGTCTCTGGAGGACGAACATTCGATAGAGTGGTCGGACGGTCTCAACTTCGTCGGGCGGCCCATAGAAGGCGCCGAAGCGCGGGTCCGGTGGGGCGCTAGCGAAGTCTTGGGAGATGGCGTCAGTGACGTTGCGCGCCACGATGTCGACGCTCCAGCGGCCGCTCCGCTGGCTGAGTCCCGCGCCGAGGTCCAGGGTCGTCAGCTGGGGCGAGTAGAACTGGTCCTGGCGCTGGTTGAACATGCCGCTCCTGTGGCGCAGGCCCGCGTTCAGGTGCACTTCGAGCCTGTCGCTGACCGGATGCCGGTAGTCGGCGTTCAGGTTGTAGATGATCTTAGGCGCCTGGGAGTGCTGGTATCGGCCGATCACCGGCTGGCCGCTGGCGTTCACCTGCGGAGCGTTGGTGACCGGGTCGATTGGCTGGATCAGGGCGGTGGCGTCGGCATAGGTCATGCCGCCGTCGAGCTGCAGGCCGTGGCCGAGGTTCCAGGCAGCGTCCGCTTCCGCGCCCACGCTTCGCACCGGGTCGTTGAAGGTGATGAAGCCGAGGCTGCCTCCGGTGAATACCGAGTCTTGGAAGTTCTGGATCGTCGTCAGGAATCCCGCGACGTTCAGCCGGACCGCCCGCTGGAACAGCAGGGTCTTCATGCCACCCTCGTAGCTCTGGGCGATCTCGTCCTTCAGCGCGGTGGTCTGGGCGACGAGCGCGGCGGGGACCTTGCCGTCCACCAGCTCGTCCGGCGGCACAGCGACGGTGTTGGTCTCCACATAGCCTCCGGCCTTGCTGCCGTGGCCGTAGGAGACATAGGCCATCAGGTCTCGGTTCAGGGCGTACTGGAGGCTCGCATTGCCGTCTAGGAAGCTCGTGTGGTGGTGCAGCGGGGTGGGGTCGAACTGTGGATTGGCGATGGTGTTCCAGAGGGTGAAGGGCGCCTGGGCCGTGCGGCCGTAGAGGATGTCTTGTCGACCTGGGAGTAGCGGATGCCGCCGGTAAAGCGCAGCTTGGAGGTAATTTCGTAGGCGCACGAGCCGTAGGCCGAACAGGTGTCATTGTCGTCGCGGAAGGTGTTGGTGAACGGGCCGTTGAACAGCTGGCCGGAGGCGGGATCGGGCGGCGGCGGGAAGTCGGGGACGGCCCACAGCTGGTCTTTCGAAGACTTCCAGTGGCTGCCCAGGTAGAACAGCCCGGCCATGTAGGTGAACCGACCGCCGGCCGGAGACTGCAGCCAAAACTCCTGGGCGACCTGTTGTAGTGTTCCTTGCGGATGAGTGTGAGGGTATCGTCTGGACTTAAGTCCATGTCGTCGGCATAGT
>CAXUEN010000100.1:0-2802 GCA_964249945.1 uncultured Caulobacteraceae bacterium
AAGGTGCGCAGGGCCTCGCTCAGCTCGCGGATGCGGGCGGCGGCCTGCCGACGCTGCCCCAGGGCCCACAGCGTGGCCGCCAGGGCCAGGCTGGTGGCCCCGCCCGCGGCGGCGAAGGCGGCGTCCAAGGCTCCCATCCCGTCTGTCCGTGCGAGGCGTTCCCTCGCGAATCAGCAGACTAGCCCATCCTCGGCCCCAAGCCGATGGACCGGTAAACGGGATTTAAACACGGCCGGGCGCAGGGTCGCGGCCCGTCTTACCGCCGCGTCGATCGCCAAACGCCCATGCCCGCCGACCGCATCCTGCACCACTTCCCGCTGGACCCGTTCTCGCGCCAGGTGCGCCTGGCCCTGGGCGAGAAGAGGCTGGGCTTCGACGAACAGGTCGAGCGCTACTGGGAGCGGCCGGAGGGACTGACCGATCTAAACCCTTCCGGCCTGCCGCCCGTGCTGATCGAGGGACAGGGGCCGCACCGGGTGGTGGCCTGCGAGCCCCGCGCCATCCTGGAGTACCTGGAGGAGGCCCACACCGGCTTCCCCCTGATGCCGCGCGACCTGGCGGAGCGGGCGGAGGCTAGGCGGCTCCAGGACTGGTTCGACCGCAAGTTCCACAACGAGGTCAACGCCTACCTGCTCTACGAGAAGATGGAGAAGCGTCTGCTGGGCCTGGGCGCCCCGGACCTCGCCGGCATCCGGCGCGGGCGCGAGGCGCTCCGCGGCCACCTGGGGTATCTCGACGGGCTGCTGGACGCGCGCGAGTGGCTGGCCGGCCGGCGGATGAGCCTTGGCGACATCGCCGCCGCCGGCCACCTCTCGGTGATCGACTACATCGGCGAGGCGCCCTGGGACCAGTTCAAGCACGTCCGCACCTGGTACATGAAGATCAAGTCGCGCCCCTGCTTCAGGCCGCTGCTGGCCGACCGCATGCCAGGCCTGCCGCCGTCCGCGCATTACCACGATCTCGACTTCTGAGCCGCTTGCGTCTCACCTGAGCCGGTCTGCGGTCGTCCCGGTGCGCCCGGGCGTCACTTCACCTGCACGACCTGCGGGCCCCCGGGCGTCGGCGGCCGCGCCTTAAAGCCGATCATCCCGCGCCCAGGATCGTAGAGGACCGAAAGGGCGAAATAGGGCGTAAGGCCGAAACGGAGCTGTGTGGCGCGCAAGCCCGGCTGCTCCCGGAATGTGAGGTGCGAGGCGTGCTCGCGCCGTCCGACGACCAAGCTCTCGACGACGCGCACGTGTCCGTCGGCGTCGGCGAGGACGAGCGTCGCGGGCGTCTCGTTCGGCCAGGGCGATGCGGAAGTGGACGACTGGACGACCTCCAGACCCGGCGCGCCGCTGTCGAGCAGGGCGGCTCCGCAGAACGACTGGCGATCCGAGGTCCTCGTCAGACAGCCTCGCACGGCGTCGTGCAGTCCGCCTCTCTCGAACGAGAAGTCGGGCAGCACCGGCAGGAAGACGTATCCCGCCGCCTCCTCGTCAGTGGGATTGAGGATGATGCGCCCCGAGGCGGCCTCGCCCGGTCGCGGGAGCTCGATGATCCAGCGCCTTGCGCCTATGCCCTTGAAGAGGGTGGCGGCGGGCGCATCGCCCATGTTCACGCCCAGGATCGCCTTGAAGCCTTCCCCGGGGAGTCCGTCGCCCTGGACGCCGTATTGCGAGAGCGGGATCGATCCCGCCGCGCAATGCGGCCGCGCGATCGTACAGCCGACCTGCTGGACGAGCTGGACCGTGGTGGCGCCGCTGAGCTGACCCACGCCGACGACGGCATGGCCGATGACGCCCACCAGCTTCGCGCCCGCGCCATAGCTGTAGCTGTCCTGCCGGGAACTCGCCTGGGCGTCGCCCGGCTTCACCACCCCTGGCAGGATTCGCAGTCCCGAGGAACCGGTGTCCAGGCCCGCCTCGATCTCCGTGCCGCCGACCCGGATCGGAACGCCATAGCGTCGCGTGCCATCGCTTAGGACGACCTCTCGGACGGGGACCTCGGCCCTCACCTCCGCCGATCCCGGTTGGGCATGGGCGCGCGACAGCGCCGGATCGGCGAGCGCCTGGCCGACGAGCGCCAGGACGCAGGCCGTGAGCCGCGCCAAACCCCAGCTCGCCAGCGATGGCTTGTGCATCCTTCCTCCTGTCGACCCGGCGAGAGATTGAGGCGTCGTGGCGAGCGCCAGACCCCGGCTCACCCGCTCGGCGGACGGGCGAGGTTGTAATCCGAGGTGTTGCGGGTCAAGCGCTTCGGATTGCGAACGGGCTCTCCTGGGGCAGGGCGTACGGGGGTGCAGGGCGCCCGTCGACCCGGAGTTCGGCCCCCGTCAGACCGCCTGCCCCCTGGCGAGCGCGTCCACTTGGCCACCCTTGCTGAACTCGACCGAGACGCGTCGATCTTTGTCAGCCTTCTTGCGCCAAGCGAAAATTGGGGCGGATAAGTGTCGAGAGTAGTTCGTTTGCATTATGGACCTGACACACGGCGCGCTGTTAGCCACGCGTCCAGAAACCTTCCGGCGCGCCCGCAAGGTTCGGCGGCCGACATGAAGTCGACCCCGCCGGGAGGGAGAGCCGGTGGGGCTCCCGACGCCTGACGATGTAAGTGGAGTCCGATATGAAGCGTTCGACCTGGCTTGCGGCGGCGTTGGCCACAACGGGCGCTCGCGCCTATCGGCGCATGGGCCGCGGCGCCCGTATTGCCGACGGGCGGGCGGGTGACGGCCGGATCGGCGGCGATCGGCGCCCCGGCGGCCGGTGCGCTCACCGTGACGCAGACGTCGGGCAAGGCGATCATCGACTGGGGAGCCTTCTCCAT
>CAXUEN010000100.1:2898-7725 GCA_964249945.1 uncultured Caulobacteraceae bacterium
ACCCTGAACCGGGTCTCCGGCACCGGCCTGTCCTCCATCGACGGCCTGCTCACCGGCACGGGCAGCGTCTACCTGATCAACCCCAACGGCGTGATCGTGGGCAGGTCCGGGGTGGTGAACGTCGGCGGGACCTTCGTGGCCTCCACCCTCGACACCTCCTCCGCAGACTTCCTGAAGGGCGGCGCCCTGACCTTCTCGGGCTCCAGTCCGGCCGCGGTGGTTAACTACGGCAGGATCGGCAGCCTGGGCGGCGACGTGGCCCTGGTGGCGGCGAACGTCGCCAATGCAGGGACGATCAGCGCCGCCAACGGCGATGCGGGCCTGCTGGCCGGCTACCAAGTGGTGCTGCGCGACGCCAGCCTCGACCAGGGCCGCTTCTCCGTCCTGCTCGGCGGGCGCGGGACCAGCGCCACCAATTCGGGCCTGATCGCCTCGGCCGATGCGGAGCTGCGGGCCGAGGGCGGCAACGTTTATGCGCTGGCGGGCGACACAACCGGCGTGATCCGCGCCACCGGCGTGAAGAGCGGCGGCGGCCACATCTGGCTGGTGGCCGACAAGGGCGCGCTAGACGTCGCGGGCACGGTGGAGGCGCAGGGCGCGGGCGGCAAGGCCGGCGGCGTGGAGACCTCGGGCGGCCAGGTCACCCTCGGCTCGGCGCAGATCGACGCCCATGGCGGGACTTGGCTGGTCGACCCGTACGACCTCACCATCGACAGCACGGCGGCGGGGACAATCGACGCGGCGCTGAACAACAACACCAGCGTGGTCGAGCAGACCAGCGCCAGCGGATCGTCCGGGTCGGGCGTGGCCAACCCGAACGGCTCGGGCGACATCATCGTGGCCGCGCCCCTCACCTGGAACACCGGCGCCAGCCTGACGCTGTCGGCCTATCGCAACGTGGACGTGAACGCGCCCATCTCCGCCAGCGGCGGCGGCACAGTCAACCTGTTCGCCGACAACGCGGCCCTCGGTGCAGGCGTGGCGTCGGGCACCGTGATCTTCAACGGCGCCTCGATCAGCTCCAACGGCCTAGTCAACATCTACTACAACCCGGTCAGCTACAGCGACGCGGCGACCGAGACGACGAACGGCCATGGCTACGACTACAACGCTGCGGTGTACAGGTTCAGCGTCAGCAGTCCGTACTCCGGCGATGTGAGCACCGGCGCCACGCTCTTCTCGTACATGCTCGTCGACACCCTGGCCCAGCTCCAAGCGGTGGAGACCAATTTGGTGGGCGAATACCGGCTGAACGCCGACATAAACGCCAGTTCCACAACCACCATGAATCCCGTCTCGGGCCGCTACGCCGGCTTCGTCCCGATCGGCTTCAGCGGTCCATTGAACACCGCCTCCGAGGCCGACTTCATGGGCTTCTTCGACGGAGGCGGCCACACGATCTCCAATCTCTACGTCAACCGCGGCTCGGCCAACGACGCGGGCCTTTTCGCCCGCATGGGCAACTTCACCCTGGTGGAGAACCTGAACCTCGCCAACGCCAATATCACCTCCACCGGCGGAGAAACCGGCGCCCTGGTCGGAATCGACGAGGGCGGGGTGGGCACGATCTACGCCTCCAGCGGCCCCGGCGTCGTGGTGACCGGCATCTCCAACGTCACCGTGTCGGGTACGGTCAACGGGGGAGGCGGGACCTTCATCGGAGGTGTTTCGGGCCAGAACTACGGCCTGCTGAGCAACGTCTACTCCAGCGCCACCGTGTCAGGTTACGAGTACGTGGGTGGCGTTACGGGCAACAACTACGAGGGTGAGGTCGTCGCGAGCTCCGCCAGCGGCGCAGTCACCGGCTCCTACTATGTGGGCGGCCTTGCCGGCGCCTCCAGCGGCAATGCCAGCACGCTGCAGAACGTCTATGCGACCGGCGCGGTGACCGGCACCGGCCAGGTGGGCGGCTTGGTCGGCAACCTGAACAACCTCGTCAACGGCTACGCGACGGGAACCGTCACCGGGGTCGTGACGGGAGGCGACGCCCCCTACGAGCTTGGCGGCCTGGCGGGCTTCGCCTCCGGGCGGATCACCGACGCCTACGCCACAGGCGCCGTGACAAGCGGCGTCACGACCAGCAACGCCAATGGCTACGCCTTGGGCGGCCTGATCGGCTTCCTCGATGCGAATTCCGTGCTGTCCAACGCCTATGCCACCGGCGCAGTCACGGCCACCGCCGCGGCCCAGGTCGGGGGCCTGGTCGGCTGGAGCCGGGCGGCCACAGTGAACGCCTCCTACGCCACCGGGGCGGTGCAGGGGGCCGATGACGTAGGCGGCTTGGTCGGCGACAACGACTGGTACGGCAACAGTGTCGGTGCGATCATCACCAACAGCTACGCCACCGGTTCTGTCACCGGGACCGGCGCCTCGGGCGTGACCCACTACGTCGGCGGCCTTGTCGGCGAGAACCTGCACATCAACAACGCCGACAATGACGATCAGGGACAGATCAGCACCAGCTGGGCCTCCGGCCTGGTCAGCGGGACGGGTACGCTGGGCGGCCTGGTGGGCGGCAACGGCGGCATCATCACCAGCTCGGTCTGGGACCGCACCTCAACCGGGCAGGCGAACGACGTAGGGGCCGACGAGCCGATCAACGGCCAGTCGGTCAGCACCAACCTCGGCAACGCCTCGGTCCAGGACACCAACCCCAACGTCCCCGACTACGCCTTCGCGCCGACCATCTACAGGTCGGTCGGCTTCACCTTCGGCACGACGCCCGGGACCGCGGGCGCCTTCGTGGTCCTGGATACCGACGGGACGCTGAACAACGACGACGGGGCGACCCGCCCGATCCTGCTTTCCGAGTACTCCACCACCATCACCAACGCCCACCAGCTGCAGCTGGCGGCCCTGGCGACCAACGCCACCTACACCCTGGCGTCCAATGTGAACGCTGCCGGCACGGCGGGCTCCGACGTCTGGGGCCCGGCCGGCTTCGCGCCGCTGGGCCAAACCTCCACCCCCTTCACGGGCACGCTGAACGGGGCGGGCCACAGCGTCAACGGTCTGACCATCAACGCTCCGACCGCCACCGACGTCGGCCTAGTGGGGGCCCTGGGCTCCGCCGGCGTGGTGGAGGGCGTCACCGTCACCGGCACGGTGA
The DNA here is from genome assembly GCA_964249945.1 of uncultured Caulobacteraceae bacterium. GTDB lineage: Bacteria > Pseudomonadota > Alphaproteobacteria > Caulobacterales > Caulobacteraceae > CAHJWH01. The sequence continues at coordinate 6,008 of CAXUEN010000100.1, forward strand.
CCGGCGGGACCAATGTCGGGGTGCTCGTCGGCTACAACGCCGGGTTGGTAAGCAGCGCCTCGGGCAAGGGCGCCATCAAGGGCGTCAGCGACGTGGGCGGGCTGGTCGGCTACAATTCCGGTTCGGTCTCGGCCTCCAACGGCAAGGCCGTGGTCGCCGGCGCGCCTACCCAGGCCGCGAGCCCCAGCCAGGACGTCGGCGGGCTGGTGGGGCTCAACACCGGGGCGCTCACCAGCGACTACGCCACCAACACCGTGACCGGGGAAGGGTCGGTGGGCGGCCTGGCCGGCGCCAACAGCGGCTCGATCTCCGGCAGCTACGCCTCCGGCGCGGTGAGCAACGTGTCCGGCAAGGGCTTCCTGCAGCAGGGCTTCGGCGGCCTGGTCGGCGTCAACGGCGGCAAGCTGACGGGCGACCACGCCACGGGCGCGGTCACGGCGAACGACCAAGTCGGCGGCCTGGTGGGCGTGAACGGCGGCGGCGGGACGATCTCCGTCGCCTACGCCACCGGCGCGACTAAGGGGCTGACCGGCGCCGGGGCGCCCAGCGGATCAGGCGTCGGGGTGGGCGGCCTGGCGGGCGCCAACAGCGGCGCGATCGCCAACACCTACGCGACCGGGTCGGTGAGCGCAGCGTCGGGCAAGGGCGATCTGGTGGGGACCAACGCCCAGGGCGCCACGATCGCCACCTCCTACGCCACGGGCCTGGGCGGCGACGGCTTCGCCGGCGTCAACGGCGGGACCCTGACCTCGGACGATTTCGACACCGGTACGACGGGCACGACCACGGGCGTCGGTTCGGGCTCCAGCTCGGGTCTGACGGCGATCGGCGGCAACACCGGCCTGAACCCCGACAGCGCCTCCAGCTATGCGGGCTTCGACTTCACCAAGGTCTGGACGATCAATCCGGGATCATCGAGACCCTATCTGCTGGGCGCGCCCCAGTCGTCCCCGCCCAAGTGAGCCGCCGGATACGTCCGGGCCTCAGGGCTGGTCGGGCGGGTCGCCGGCCTTTACCAGGCGGCTAGACCGGACCTCCGCCTCGCTGAAGCCGGACATCAGGGCCTCCTCGCGAAGCTGCGCCTCCGCGACGGCGTCGGCCTCCGGGCCTTCAGCATCGACCCTCGTCTCGGCGAGGGCCGCGCCCTCGGCGCTCACCAGCATCATCACGCGCGACATCGGCTCGGCCTCACCCTGACCGGGGACGAACGCGAGGCGGGGCGGCGCGATCCGTCCAGCCGGACGCCGGGTCAGTAGAACAGCTTGCGCAGGCTCAAGCTTACGGTGCGCCCCGCCGGGTCCAGATAGGCCGACTGGTAGATCAGCGGCGTGACCCCGTCGGCGTCGCGCACCCGGATGCGCTGGTCGAACAGGTTGACCACGTTGATCGTCACCCGCGAGCCCCGCAGCCAGGGGAAGCGCCCCACCACCGGCGGCTGCTGGCCCAGGAGGTCGAAGACGCGAACGTTGATCGTGCCGAGGTCCGAGAAGTTCAGGGTGTCGCCGGAGGCGGCTCCGGTCACGCTGGTGGCGCTGCGCCAGTCCGCCGACAGCCGCGCGCCGACGCCATAGAGGGTGAAGCCGGCCTGGGCCTCGATCTCGTTACGGTACTGGCCGCCGGTCTCGCCGATGGGCGTCCCGTTCAGAAAGTCGAGGTCCGGCGCCCCCGCCCGGATCACCTGCCGGTCCTCGAAGTAGATCGTGTGGTAGATGGCGAAC
>CAXUEN010000101.1:0-7712 GCA_964249945.1 uncultured Caulobacteraceae bacterium
GCGGCGGGGCCCCGGGCGCGCAGGCGACACACGCGCAGCTCGGCGGCCAGGCCGGAGAGGCGTGCGGCGGAGGCGGCGACCTGGGCCTCGTCGCCGGCGGTCCAGTCCAGCTCGCCCCCCAGGTCGCGCACGTCGATCCCGGCGAGCGCCGCCTGGCGGCGCCGGTCCTCATCCGGCGCGGGGCCGACCACCGCCAGGGTGAGCCGCAGGCCGGTCCGCACCAGCTCGCGGCCGAGGTCCAGGGCGTAGGTCCAAACCCCGCCCACGGCGTCCGTGGTCATCAGGACGTGCGGCGCGCCCGGTGGCGGAGGAAGGCTCACGCGCAGGCGGCTTCCAGCTCCGCCAGGGCTGCAGGCCGCTCGGCCTGGATGTCGCTGAAGCGGTCGAACTGGGTCAGGTAGTGGGCATGGGCCCGCTCCCAGGCACGGTCGTCCGGCTCGCCCCATAGCTTCCGGTAGTCCGGCGTGGAGGGATAGGGGTAGAGCGGCACGGGATCGTTGGCCCAGACGCCGGCGGCCATCAGGCGCTCGCGCCAGGCGGCCACCAGCTCGGCCTCGTCACCTTTGGCCTCGATCAGGTTGGCCTGGACGAAGGGCACGCTGCGGCGGGCGTGGATCAGCCGCTCGGCCAATTCGTCGGTGGAAGCGCGGCACATCTTGTCCAGCGCCGCGCGCCCCTCGAAGGTCAGGCTCTCCACTCCCGCCTCGATGGAGACGCAGCCGGCCGCGCCTAGCAGGTCGAGCATGTCAGGCTTCCACAGGTCGATGCGGGTCTGCACGCCGAACTCGACGGAGCGCGCCTGGAGCGCCTCCAGCAGCGGGCGGTTGGGCAGGAAGATCTCGTCGACGAAGTAGAGGTAGCGCACCCCTTGCGCAATCAGGCCGTCGACCTCCTCCAGCAGGATCGGCAGGTCGCGTTTCCTGTAGGCGTCGCGGAAGTCGATCTTGGCGCAGAAGCTGCAATGATAGGGGCAGCCGCGGGAGGCCTCGACCTCGGCGCCGGCCCCGACGCTCTCGGTGCCGTAGCGGTGATGGTGGTGGGCGTGCCGCTGCAGCCAGTCCGCCGGCCAGTGCAGGGCCGGCAGGTCGGTGAAGCGGCTGGCGTGGGCGGGGCCGGTGACCGCCACCTCGCCCCCCCGCTCGAAGGCGATGGCGGGGGTGCTCTGCAGGGGCGGCCGGGCGGCCAGCGCCACGACGATCTCCTCGCACTCACCCCGCACGACGATGTCGCACCTAAGCTTGCGCAGCGTCGGCCCTGGCGTGGAGGAGCCGTGCGGACCCACCGCCACGGTGGTCCCGCCGCGCCCGTCCAACGCTAGCAGGACCGCCCGCGGGAGGCGCAGCTCGGGCTGGGTGCATCGCCAGAACAGGTAGGTCGGCGCGGTGGCGACCACGGTCATGTCCGGGGCGTAGGCGGCCACCGCATCGGCCTGGTCCGCGATCGTGGCGGGGACCAGGTGGGCGTCGAAGATGCGCGCCTCGTGCCCGGCCCTCTCCAGCAGGGCCTTGGAGTAGCCGAGCTCCAGCGGCAGGTGGGGTTCGCGGCAGCCGAAATAGGTGCTGTGCTCGAAACTCCATGGCGGGTTGACGAGGGCTACGCGCATCGACCGTCCTCTACCCCGATGACCGTCACGTCGCCACCGCCGCGGCGTGGCGGGATGGCGTCGAAAGCTCGCGCGCGTCGGCCAGCCAGTCCGCCAGTCCGGCGACGCCCTCGCGCCATCCCTTCGCCGCCTTCAGGCCGAGCTCCTGGGTCGCGCGGCGGGTGTCGGCCACGAAGTAGCGCTGATCGCCCGCGCGCCAGTCCGAGAACTCCAGCGGCACAGGCCGGCCGATAAGGTCCTCGATGTAGGCGAGCAGGCGGTTGAGGCTGACGGCGTTGGCCGGCCCTCCGCCCAGGTTGAAGGCGCGGCCGCCGACCTGCCCAATGTCGCGCCAGGCCGCCATGTAGGCGTCGATGGCGTCATCTACGTGCAGGATGTCGCGCACCTGGCGGCCGTCGCCGTAGATGCTGATCGGCTCGCCCGCCAGCGCCTTGATGAGGAAATGGGCGACCCAGCCCTGGTCCTCGGTGCCCATCTGGCGCGGCCCATAGATGCAGCTCATCCTCAGCACCGCGGTTGGCAGGCCGAAGCTTCGGGCGTAGTCCAGCACGTACTGGTCCGCCGCCCCCTTGGAGCAGCCGTAGGGGGTGTGAAAGTCCAGCGGCCGGGTCTCCGGCACCCCGAAGCGCCGCACGCCGGGGTCGACGGGCATGTAGGCGCCCGCCTCCAGCCGCATCTCCAGATCGCCCAGGTCGCCGTAGACCTTGTTGGTGGAGGCGAAGACCAGGGGCGCGGCGCGCCCGGCCATACGCAGGCTCTCCAGCAGCGAGAGGGTGGCGCGGACGTTGATGTCGAAGTCTTCCACCGGGGCGGTGAGGCTGGTGGTCACCGCCACCTGGGCCGCCAGGTGGAAGACCGCGCCGGCGTCCCGGGCCACGGCGTCTAGGGAGGAGGCGTCGCGCACGTCTGCAACCACCGCGGAGATGCGCTGAGGATGGCGGCGCTTCAGCCATTCCAGGTTCTGGTCTACGCCCGCCCTGGCGAGGGCGTCATAGACCACCACGTCGTGGCCCTCGCGCGCCAGCCGGTCGGCGAGGTTGCAGCCAATGAAGCCCGCCCCGCCGGTGACCAGCAAGGGGCGGACGGCCCTGATGGCGGGGGCGGCAGGGCCGGAGACGCCGTCCGCGCTCATGCCACCAGCCCCCGGGCTTCCAGCTCGCGCCGCGCCTCTTGCACCCGGTCGGTCGCTTCCTGGCGGGCGACCCACTCGGCCAGCTCCGCCAGGCCGGCTTCGAAGTCGCGCCCGGGGGCGTAGCCCAGCCGGGCCTTGGCCTTGGAGATGTCGGGGATGCAGTGGCGGATGTCGCCGACGCGGGTCTTGCCGGTGACCTCCGGCGTCACGTCGGGGCGATTCATGGCGCGGGCTACCGCCTCGGCCACCTGGTTCACCGTCCTGTCCTCGCCGCCGCCGATGTTGAACACCTCGCCGTCGGCCTCGTCCCGCTCCAGCGCCAGGGCGAAGGCCTCGGCCACGTCGTCAACGTGCACGAAGTCGCGGCGCTGCTCGCCGTCCTCGAACACCATGGGCCGGCGCGAGTTGGCGATGCGGGAGGAGAAGATGGCCAGCACGCCCGTATAGGGATTCGATAGCGCTTGGCCCGGCCCATAGACGTTCCACAGCCGCAGCGCCGAGCAGGCCATGCCGTAGGCCGGCGCGACGGTCAGGGTGAGCCGCTCCTGCACGTACTTGCCGAGGGCGTAGACCGAGGCCAGGGCGGGCCGCTTGCCTTCCGGCGTCGGGACGGGGATCAGACCGCGGCCCTGGGCATCCACGGGGTCCCAGCCGCCGCCCGGGGTGCGGCCGGCGCGCACGACCTGCTCGTACAGGGCGCCGTCCAGATCGCGGTACAGCCCCTCGCCGTAGATGCTCATGGACGAGGCGGTAACCACCTTGCGCACCGGGCGGTCGATCAGCTGCTGGAACAGCACTGCGGTGCCGTAGTCGTTGACCGAGGTGTAGCGGTCCACCGCATACATGCTCTGGCCCACCCCGACCTCGGCGGCCAAGTGCACGACGCTGTCGCACCCCTTCAGGGCGGCGCACAGTGCGCCCTCGTCACGGATGTCGCCGGTCACAAGCTCCGCCTCGGCCGAGAGTTCGGCGGGGCGGCGGCGGCCCGGATGCACCTGCTCGATCAACGCGTCGAGCACCCGCACCCTGTGGCCCCGGGCGAGCAGGGCGTCGGCGACGTGGCGGCCGATGAAGCCGGCCCCGCCCGTGATCAGGATGGTTTCCCCCAAGGCGCGCGTCCCCCCGGCTCGGCTATCGCACGGACTTGAAGACGAAGCCTGTGACGGCGGCGTCGCCGCCGGCCGGGCGCGTTCTCGTCGACCGAAGATCGGCCCGAGCTGCCGCCTGGTTGCCTATCGCGGCCGGGTCGGCGATGGTCTCCGTCGGCATGGCGTGTCTCCCATTGCTCCAGGTCACCTGGGCCCAACCCCGGATCATCATCTAAGTTCTCTTGAAAGCTTAAGGGGAGCGGCGGTCAAGCCGTCATTTGACCCGTCGTCGGCCTTTCTGAGCGAATGGGGTTTCCCTGGCGGCCCTGATGGCGTCTAAGCTACAAAGCTTAGGGTGGGACGGACGTATGATGGACGGGACCTTGCCGATCGACCGCAATACGGTGCGCCTGGGCATCGTGGGCGTAGGGAACTGCGCCTCCTCCCTGGTCCAGGGCCTGAGCTTCTACGGCCAGACCGATTCCAACGCCCCAGTGCCCGGGCTGATGCACCTGGACCTCGGCGGCTATCGGGTCGGCGACGTCGAGGTGGCGTCGGCCTTCGACGTGACCGCGCCCAAGGTCGGCCGCGACGTGGCCGAGGCGATCTTCGCCCACCCCAACAACACCCACGTCTTCGCCCAGCCGCCCCGCACGGGAGTGACGGTCCAGCGGGGCCCGACGCTCGACGGCGTCGGCAAGTACGTCCGCGACAACGCCGCGGAATCCGACGCGCCAGCGGTGGACGTGGCCGAGGCGCTGCGACGGTCTGGGACCCAGGTCGTGGTGTCCTACCTGCCCGTCGGCTCCCAGGCGGCCACGGAGTTCTACGCCGAGGCGGCGCTGAAGGCCGGCTGCGCCTTCGTGAACTGTGTCCCCGTGTTCATCGCCTCGGAGGCCGGCTGGCGGGCGCGTTTCGAGGATGCAGGGCTGCCCATCGTCGGCGACGATATCAAGAGCCAAGTGGGCGCCACCATCGTGCACCGCATGCTGGCCAACCTGTTCCGCGAGCGCGGCGTGCGGCTGGACCGCACCTACCAGCTGAACGTGGGCGGCAACGCCGACTTCCAGAACATGCTGGAGCGCGAGCGGCTGGAGTCGAAGAAGATCTCCAAGACCCAGGCCGTCACCAGCCAGCTCGGCGAGCCCCTGCCGGCGGGCGACGTGCATGTGGGGCCGTCCGACTTCGTGCCTTGGCTGACAGACCGCAAGTTCGCCTTTATCCGGCTGGAGGGCACCACCTTCGGCGGCGTGCCGCTGAACTGCGAGCTGAAGCTGGAGGTCTGGGACAGCCCCAACTCCGCGGGCGTGGTGATCGACGCGGTGCGCTGCGCCAAGCTGGCCCTGGACCGCGGGATCGGCGGCGCGCTCACCGGGCCCTCCTCCTACTTCATGAAATCGCCGCCCATCCAGTTCACCGACGAGGAGGCGCGCACCCGGACCGAGCGCTTCATCGCGGGGGAAGCGTGAGCGGCGACAGCTTCCTCGCCCCTTTGAGACAGGGGGACTAGCGGTGACCACCACTTTCCACCTCGTCCGCCACGGCAGTCACGACCGACTGGACCGCACGCTGTGCGGCCGCATGGAGGGCGTGCAGCTCGGCGAGGCCGGGCGGGCGGAGGCCGAGGCGGCGGCAGGGCGGCTGGCGGGCGAGCTCCTGGCGGCGGTGGTGAGCAGTCCGCTGGAGCGCTGCTGCGAGACGGCGGAGGCGGTCGCCCGGAGCCATGGCCTGCAGGTGCAGCTCGACGCGGCCTTCATCGAGCTGGACTTCGGCGACTGGACCGGGCTGTCCTTCCCCGAGCTGGAGCGGGACCCCCGCTTCGAACCTTGGAACAGCCGGCGCAGCCTGAACCGGCCGCCGAATGGAGAGAGCCTGGGCGAGGCGCAGATGCGCGGCGTCCGGGGGCTGGAGGCCCTGTCGGCGCGGTTCCCCGACCGGGCGGTGGCGATCGTCTCGCACAGCGACATCATCAAGGCGCTGGTCGCCCACGTGCTGGGCCTGAACCTGGATCTCTACCACCGCTTCGACGTCGATCCGGCCTCCATCACCACCCTGGTGACCGGGGACTGGGGCGCGAAGCTGGTCCGTCTCAACGTCAGCTGAACCCGCATAGCCGAGGAGCCCCCGTCCCGTGATCGAAGCGGCGATGATCTGGAACGAACCCAACAACAAGTCGCACTGGGACCCTGAGGTCGATCCCGACTGGTCCCGGTTCGGCGAACTGGTCAGGTGGGCGGGGGCGGCCATCCGCTCGGTCCATCCGTCGCTGCCCCGGGTGCTCGGCGGCATGTCGCCCATTGACCCGCAGTTCCTGCGCAAGCTCGAGCACTACGGCGCCATGGAGGCGCTGGACGCAGTGGCCGTGCACGGCTTCCCGCTGGACTGGAACCTGTGGTCGATCCACGACTGGCCGGCCAGGCTGCAGGAGATCACCGCGGTCACGGCCAAGCCGGTCTGGGTCAGCGAGGTGGGGGTCTCCTCCTTCGGGGCGGAGGAGGTGCAGGCCTGGGGCCTGACGCGCACCGCCGAGCTGCTGCACGGCCGCGCGCCCCGGGTGCACTGGTACTCGCTCTACGACCTGCCCCGCGCCTGGGAGGCCACCACCCGCCACAAGGAGGCGGAGGGCAGCTCCTACTACCGCCACTTCTACATGGGCCTGCTGCGCGAGGACGGCTCGCCCAAGCTGTCGCTGGAGGCCTATCGGCCGCACGCCCCCTGGATGGGGCTGTGCCAATGGTTCCACTTCGAGGACCACCGGCTGGACCCGGCGGTGCGCTGGATGAAGGACCTCGGCGTCACCTACCTGCGCACGGGCCTCTCCTGGGCCGACAGCTTCCGCCCGGGCGCGCTGGACTGGTTCGACCGGCAGATGGAGGCGCTGTCGGGTTTCGACGTCACCGTCACCTTCTGCTTCACGCCCGAGCACCTGGGCGTGTCGCCTCACCACAGTAGCGCCCCCCGGCGGCCAGAGGAGTTCGCCGAGTTCTGCGCAGCCATGGTGGAGCGCTACGCTCCGGCCCAGGCTGTCGTGCGCCAGGCTGCGGTCGCGGCGGCCTGACCCGGATGGCGGCCGCCGCCACGGATAGGCCGGACCTGGACTGGGTCACCCCCGCGCTGGCGGTCGGCGGCGCCTTCCCGTCCTCCGCCATATCGAGGCTTGCGGCCAGCGGCGTGCGCGCGGTGATCGATCTGCGCAGCGAGGACCGGGACGACGCTGCGGCCCTCGCCCGCGTCGGCCTCGCGTTCCTGCACCTTCCCACCGAGGACCATTGCGCCCTCAGCCAGCTGGACATGGACGCCGGCGTCGCCTTCGCCACGTCCCGTCTCGGTCAGGGTGGGGTGCTGGTGCATTGCCGCGAGGGGATCGGCCGTTCGGTGACGCTCTGCCTGTGCATCCTGACCGCGACGGGCATGGCGCCGCTGGAGGCGATGCGCACGATCAAGGCGGCGCGCCTCTGGGCCTCTCCCAGCCCGCCCCAGTTCGACGCCTTCGCCGCCTGGCTGGCGCGGCGCGGCTTGGTGGCTCCGCCCTTCCAGGCGTTCGCCGCCATTGCCTACAGTCACCTGGACTGAAGTCATGCTGGTCTATGGCGACGCGGTGCGCGCCGCCGAGCCGCGCCAAGTCCTGGCCGGGCTGCGCGCCCGGCTCGACAGCTTCGACGTTCCGGAGCCGCCGGTGGAGCGCCACGCCCGCCTCGCCGGCCTCTTCATCGCCGCCGCGGAGTTGGCCCAAGGCCTGGCCGACGCGGCCATGGCCGCCCGAGGGGGCGACGGTCCAAGCGCCGGGGAGGCGGCGGCGCTCTCGCGGGTGATGGCCTTGGCCCGTGCGCGGCTCGCGTCCGGGAGGAGCCGGGGGGCCGCGGCGGCCCCGCCCGCCGCCGCCGGCCCC
>CAXUEN010000102.1:0-7690 GCA_964249945.1 uncultured Caulobacteraceae bacterium
CCTCGTAGCCGCGGGCGCGGAGAAGCCTCGCCGCGACGCCGCGCACCGCGGCTACGAGGTGATCGAGGCCGCCGACGGCGAGGAGGCGCTGGAGCTGGCCGAGGAGCACGCCGGCAAGATCGACCTCCTGATCTCCGACGTCATCATGCCGGGCCTGGATGGCCCGACGCTCCTGAAGAAGGCGCGCCCGCACCTCGGCTCGATCCCGGTGATGTTCATCTCGGGCTATGCCGAGGCGGAGTTCTCAGACCTGCTGGAGGGCGAGACAGGCGTGACCTTCCTGCCCAAGCCCATCGACATTAAGGTGCTCGCCGAACGGGTGAAACAGCAGCTGTCCGCCTGATTCAGGTTTCCCTGATCGCGGCCTCGAAGCGCGAAGGCGACCTTAGGTTTCGAGCGCCTTCACCCCCGGCAGGGTCTTGCCCTCCATCCATTCGAGGAAGGCGCCTCCGGCCGTGGAGACGAAGGTGAAGTCCGCAGCCACGCCGGCGTGGTTCAGCGCCGCGACCGTATCGCCGCCGCCGGCCACCGCCACCAGCCGGCCGGCCTTGGCGCGCTCTGCGGCGTGCCAGGCCGCATCCACCGTCGCCTTGTCGAAGGGCGGAACCTCGAACACGCCGAGCGGGCCGTTCCAGATCAGGGTGGCGGAACTGTCCATCGCCGCGCACAGACGGTGCACCGTCTGGGGCCCGGCGTCGAGGATGCGCTCGTCGCCGTCCATCCCGTCCCGGGCGCGGGTGAAGTGCGGCGCGTTCGGCTCCAGCCGCTCGCTCACCACCACATCCATCGGCAGCAGCAGCTCGCAGCCGCTGTCGGCGGCGAGCTGCATGATCTCCAGGGCTGTGCTCTTCAGGTTCTTCTCGCAGTAGGAGGCGCCGACCTCGAAGTCCTGGGCGTACAGGAAGGTGTTGGCCATGCCGCCGCCGATGGCCAGCCGGTCCAGCCGGGTCACCAGGTTCTTCAGCAGGTCGAGCTTGGTGGAGACCTTGGAGCCGCCCACGATCCCCAGCACCGGCCGCTCCGGGGCGCCCAGCGCCCTTTCCAGCGCTTCCAGCTCCCGTTGCATGGAAAGTCCGGCATAGGCCGGCAGGCGGTGGGCCAGCGCCTCGGTCGAGGCGTGGGCGCGGTGGGCGGCGGAGAAGGCGTCGTTGACATACACGTCGCCGAGCTTGGCCAGCTGGTCGGCGAAGGAGGCGTCGTTCGTCTCCTCGCCCGCGTGGAAGCGCAGGTTCTCCAGCAGCAGCACGCCCCCGTCATGCAGGTTGGCTACCGCATGTTCCGCCGCCTCGCCCACGCAATCGGTAGCGAAGGCGACGGGTGCGTTCAGCACCTGCGCCAGCGGCTCGACCACGGGCTTCAGGCTCATGGACGGGATTACCTGCCCCTTGGGCCGGTCGAAGTGGGCCAGCAGCACCACTCGCGCGCCCTTCTCCCGCAACGCCTCCACGGTGGGGACGATGGCGCGCAGCCGGGTGTCGTCAGACACCGCGCCCTCGCTCATAGGTACGTTCAGGTCCACGCGGACCAGGACGCGTTTGCCCTTGAGGTCGCCGGCTTGGTCGAGGGTGCGGAAGGGCATTCGTGTCCTTTGTCGGGCAGCGTCTATTCAGCCGGGTGTGATCCAGCGGCCCGCTTGCGCTCCCCAGACTCGATGCGAGGCACGATCCAAAGGACGAACCCACCGCCAATCAAACCGAAGACCCCAAGCACGATTGTGTAAGCTGTCAGAGAGTCCACGTTCAGGTCTCCTCCGCCTTGGCTTGAAGATATATGCCGAGCGCGAGAAAGGCGACACTCACCGCCGCTCTCACGATCAGCCCTGCCCAGTCCATATGGCCTGTCTTCTGAACGCGTAGCAGCGACCCCACGCCTGAAAACCCTATCAAGGCTTTACCCGCAAGATCGGCGGCCTCCCCGCTCTTGCGAAAAATGACTTGCGTGAACGGCGAGTGCTTTTTCGGCTTGTCCGATGCGGTTGTTTGAGCCGCGATCGCCTCGGCGCCTACATGAACTTGGCCATCGCCCTCGCGGTGTCGGCCATGCGGGTGGAGAAGCCCCACTCGTTGTCGTACCAGCTGAACACCCGCGCCAGCTTGCCCTCGATCACCTGGGTCTCCGGACACGCGAAGGTGGAGGAGTGGGGGTCGTGGATGAAGTCGCTGGAGACCAGCGGCTCGTCGATGACGCCGAGGATGCCCTTCAGGGGTCCTTCGCTGGCGGCGGCCCGCATGGCGTCGTTGATCTCGTCCTTGGTCACGTCGCGCGTGGGCACGACCTTGAAGTCGATGACGCTGACGTCCGGCGTTGGCACCCGGACCGACGCGCCGTCCAGCTTGCCCTTCAGCTGGGGCAGCACCAGGCCCAGGGCCTTGGCCGCGCCTGTCGAGGTGGGGATCATGTTCTGGGCGGCGGTGCGCGCCCGGTACAGGTCCTTGTGCATCTGGTCCAGCGAGGGCTGGTCGTTAGTGTAGCTGTGGATGGTGGTCATGTAGCCGCGCTCGATCCCGCAGAGGTCGAGCAGCACCTTGGCCACCGGCGCCAGCGCATTGGTGGTGCAGGAGCCGTTGGACACCACCGTGTCCTCCGCCGTCAGCTCATGGTCGTTGACGCCCATGACGATGGTCTTGTCGGCGTGGTCGCCGGGGGCGGAGATCAGCACCCGCTTGGCGCCGGCCTCAAGGTGGGCGGCCGCCTTGTCGCGGGCGGTAAAGAGGCCGGTGCACTCGAAGGCGATGTCGACGCCGAGTTCCTTGTGCGGCAGCTCGGCGGGGTTCCTGATCGCCGTGGCTTTGATCTTGCCGAAGCCGACGTCCATCCAGTCCTCGCCGTGCGTCACCTGACCTGGGAAGCGACGGTGGGTGCTGTCGTACTTCAGCAGATGGGCGTTGGTGGCCACCGGGCCCAGGTCGTTGATCGCCACCACTTCGATGTCGGCGGCGTCGTGCTCGGTCAGCGAGCGTAGGACCAGACGACCGATGCGGCCGAAGCCGTTGATGGCGACGCGGATGGCCATGGGTGGGGAGTGCTCCGAGCTTTGTGCGGCCGGCGTCGGGCGCCAGGGCCTTGTGTGGCCTGCGGTTTTGCGGGCGAGGGGGATGGAGTCAACCCCGCCAACCGTTTCTTAGCGGCCCCGACGGTATGACCTGCGCCTTGCAGGAGGCCGGTCATGCCCGCGCGCGCGTCCACCATTCACGAGCCGGCGGCTGGGCCGCCGGCCTGGCTGCGGATCTTCGCCGTGCTGGCGGCGGCGGTGGCAATGATGTGGGCTGCGCTGGTGAACGGCCAGCCCTTCTTCACCCCTGACACCCAGGCCTATGTGCGCGGACCCGACGTGGCGGTGGTCAAGCTGCTCGGCGCCCGCTTCGCCTCGCCCTGGGCGCGGCAGGAGCCGCCGGGGGCGCACGTCATGCCCGCCAAGGCCGGGGCGACGCCCGAGCACTCCTACGACGACACCGAGGTGCTGGCCGGCCGCTCGATCTACTACGGCGCCCTGGCGTATCTCGGCCAGCTGACCGGGGGTTTCTGGCTGACCGTGTTCGTGCAGGGCCTGGCGGTGGCCTGGCTGGCGGAGATCACGCTCCGGGCCGGGGGCCAACGCGCCCTGCCCGCCTATGCGGGGGTCATGGCGGTGCTGGCCCTGGCCACGCCCGCGCCCCTCTTCGTGGCCGACCTGATGCCCGACATCTGGTCCGGCGTGGCGATCGGGGCCATGGCGCTGCTGTTCGCCCTGTCCGGGCGGCTGACGCGGCTCGACCTGGCGGCGCTCGCGGCGATGACGGTATTCGCCGCCATGGCGCACAATTCCCACGTCCTGATCATCGCGGGCGTGATGGCGGCAGGGGCGGGGCTGTGGCTGGTCTCCCGCCTGTCGTCCCGGCCGCAGCGAAGCGGAGGGCCGGGCCCCAGGGTCGCGGGCGCGACCTGGGCCCCGGGTCCCGGATCGGCGCCGCCGTCCGGAATGTCCGGCGGGGTGTGGACCCAAGCGGTCGATCCACGCCGAGGGCTCGCGGTCGGGGCCCTCGCCATCGCCTGTGCGGTTGCGGGAACGCTGCTCTTCGCGGCCATGGTGAAACACTCGGTGGGCGCAGCCCCGATCACGCCCCCCTTCCTGACCGCCCGGGTGGTGGCTGACGGTCCCGGCCGGCTGTACGTGCGCGAGCACTGCCGCGACCATGCCTTCGCCGTGTGCGCCTTCGGCGACCGGCTGGCCGCGACCGACACCGATGGCTTCCTGTGGGACGAGGCCCCCAGGACCGGCGTCTTCGCCGTCGCCACCCCGGCCACGCGCCGCGCCCTGGCCACTGAGCAGGGCCGCTTCGCCCTGGCCTCGACCCTGGCCCATCCGTGGCTGCAGGCGCAGGCGTCGGCGCGAAACGTGGCGCTGCAGCTGGTGCAGACCGACCTCGACGATTTCGACTACAAGCCGAACGTGCTAGCCGAGCTGCGGGCCGACCTGCCGCCGGCGCATCGGGCGCGGCTGGACGCCAGCCTCGCCGCACGTCGCGGCTGGCCCATCGCGCCGCTGTGGGCGGAGCAGGCGGCGGTGATCTGGCTGGCGCTGGGCGTGATCGGCTGGAGCCTGTTTAGCCGGGCGGCGCCCGCCGCCCCGGCGCTGACCCGCTTCGCCCTGCTGGCCGCGGCGGGCGTACTGGCCAACACCCTGGCCTGCGGGGTGCTGTCGGACCTCTATGGGCGCTACCAGGCGCGCTGTATCTGGGTGCTGCCCCTGGCCGCCGCGCCGTGGCTGGCGTCCTTGGGCCGGCGCGGGGCGCGGGCGCATGGGCTACAGGCCAGCTCCATGGCGCAGCCCGCCTAGCCTGCGCCCTCCGCCGGGTCGCCGCCGGCGCCGAGGGGGACCGGCCTGCGCGCGCCTTCCGCAGGGGTCTTTTCGGCGGACGGCAGCTTGTTCTCGGGATCGCCCCTGGCTTGGTCGCCTTGATGGACGACCAAGCTTCCAGCCGCCGGGGCGTTCCGGCGGTTGCGGTCAGCCCTGCTTGAACAGGTCCGCCCAGCGGCGCTCCTCCCGGTCGCGCCAGGCGCCGCGGTGGTAGGCGTCCGAGGCGATCAGGGGGACCACGGTGGTGGCCTCGGCGAACACCATCTGCTCGAAGGCCACGTCCACCTTGCCCCAGGAGCAGGCCTCCTTCAGCGTGGAGGAGGAGCAGGCGCCGTCGCGCACGTCGGCGACGGTAATCTGCACGGCATACTTGTGCATCTCCGCCTCATGGCCGAGGATTTCGGCGCAGACCACGGTGTCCTGGGCGAAGTTCTTTGGCACGCCGCCGCCCACCATGAACAGAGCGGTGGTCCCGGCGGCCATCTTCACCTCGGTCAGCTCGCGGAAGTCGGCGACGGAGTCGATGGAGACGTAGGGCTGCTTGGCCTTGATCTTCTCCACCTGGTGCTTGACCAGGCCGAAGCCGGCGGAGCTGTCGCTGAAGGCCGGGCAGAAGATCGGCACGCCGTGCTCGTAGGCGGTCTGGATCAGGCTACCGGGCTTCTTGGCGCCGCCATTGGCAAGCCAGCGGCCCATCTCGTGGATGAACTCGCGGGAGGAGTAGGGGCGGGGTTCCAGGCCGTCGACGATCTC
The DNA here is from genome assembly GCA_964249945.1 of uncultured Caulobacteraceae bacterium. Lineage (GTDB taxonomy): Bacteria > Pseudomonadota > Alphaproteobacteria > Caulobacterales > Caulobacteraceae > CAHJWH01. The sequence goes on from CAXUEN010000102.1 coordinate 5,591, forward strand.
CTTTATCGTCTGGTCGCAGCTCTGCAACTCCTCCTCGTCGATGTAGGTGTCATAAATCCGGTCGATGTAGAGGTCGCGGAGGTCCCGGTCGTCCACGTTCGACCGGGCTTGGTAGTGCCTGAAGCCCAGCGCCTCGAAGAAGTCCATGTCCACGATGGAGGCGCCGGTGGCGACCACCACGTCCAGCATCCTGTTCGCCGCCATGTCGCGGTAGACATGCATGCAACCGGCCGCCGAGGTCGAGCCGGCCAGCGTCACCCAGACCGAGCAGGGCTTGTCCTCGTAGGCCATGGTCAAGATGTCGGCCGCTCGCGCGGTGTCGCGCGAAGTGAAGCTCATCGCCCGCATGTAGTCGATCACCGGGCGCGCGTCGTAGGCGGTGATGTCCACGTGCCGGACAGTTTTGGCCAGCAGCTCGGCCTTGCGGTTGGTCTGGTCGGGAGAGACGGGAGCGTTCATCGTCTTCGGAGTCCTAAAGAGAAGAGGTGAGCGCCCGTCGTTGGACCGGACGGCGCAACGGCTAGAGTGGCTGGCGCGCCCGCTTCTAAAAGCGAGCGCGCTTACGCCTAGTCACGGGTGTAGTACCTAATGTCCTTAAAAGCTTCGCGTCGTCAGGCAGCACGCCTTGAAGCGGCGAGCCGAGCCGCAGCGGCACGGATCGTTACGTCCGAGCTTTTCCAGAAGCTCCTTGTCGCCGTGGACAACCCGATCCCCGCGCTTGACGTGGGTCTCGCTGTTGAAAGCCCTTCCGGCGCTTACTTAGCGGCTCGAAAGCTGAAGTCTGGATCGTGCTTGGCCATGACAGCCTCCTATGGTCGACGTAGACAGAGCCCGCTCGGCCCCGCCTGCGCCTCGTATATCACTTCCGTCGCCGCTTACGCCGCGAACGTGACAAGAGCTTGACGACCTTGGTCTCGGCGACCGCAGGGGCGGCCTCCAGTTCCTCCGCCGCCAGGCCGTACAAGCTGGCCATCGGACCGTCGTCCACTACCACCGTCTCCACGTCGCCGAAGCCGTTGAAGCGGGTGGTCATGGCCACGCCATAGGCGCCCAGCATGCCGATCTCGACATAGTCGCCCTCGTCCACGTCGTCCGGCAGGAAGAAGGGGCCGGGCATGTAGTCGATCGAGTCGCAGGTGGGACCGAAGAACTCGAAGGGCTCGACGTTGCCGGACGCCTCGCCGTCGCGCACCAGCTTCACCGGGAACGGCCACTTGGAGTGGGTGGCGTCGAACATGGAGCCGTAGGAGCCCTCGTTCAGATACAGCGACGACCCCTTGCGCAGCTCCACCTTGGTCAGGATCGAGGAGGCCTCGGCCACGAGCGCCCGGCCGGGTTCGCACCACAGCTCGGTGGTTTCGTGCACCATCATCTCCTCGAAGCCCGCATGGATTGCGTCCATGTAAAGCTTGAGTTCCGGCGGCTGCATGCCCGGGTAGGTGGACGGGAACCCGCCGCCCACGTCTACTACGTCGGCGAACACGCCCGCGCGCACCAAGGCCCGGGAGACCTGCGCCATGGCCGCCTTGTAGGCGTAGGGGTTCATGCATTGCGAGCCGACGTGGAAGCTGACGCCCATCAGCTCCTCGGTCGCCTGGCGGGCGGCGAGGAGCAGGGAGGGCGCGTCCTCGGCCGAGACGCCGAACTTGCCGCCGAGGGTGTATTCCGCGCCCTCGGTCTGCACCGCCATGCGCACGATCAGGTTCAGGTCGCGGGCGTCGCCCGTCTCCCTGAGGATCTTGGCCAGCTCTTCATGAGTGTCGAGCGCAAAGGTGCGCACGCCGAACTCATGGTAGGCGCGACGGACCGCGGCCCGGCTCTTCACCGGGTGCATGTAGGCGAGCCGAGCGTCGGGCGCGACGGAGCGCACCAGCTCGATCTCCGGGATAGACGCCACGTCGAAGGCGCGCACCCCGTTGTGCCACAGGGTCTGGATGACCCAAGCAGAGGGGTTTGCCTTCACCGCGTAGAAGACGTCGCCTTGAAAGTTAGCCTGGAACCACTGGGCTGCTACGGCCACCACGCCAGGGCGCACGAGTGCGACTGGACGTTCGACGGACCGCTCACGGACCAGGTCCAGGGGCGTATGGTAGTTTCCCA
>CAXUEN010000103.1:0-7238 GCA_964249945.1 uncultured Caulobacteraceae bacterium
ATGGAGGTGTTGACGTCGCCGGTGATGGACAGCAGCGCGTTCACCGCCGCCCCCGCCGCATAGCCCTTCCAGCCGAACACGTAGGGCATCCCGATCTGGTGGATGACGGCGCCATTGATGGTGAAGGGCCGCATCCGCTCGGTGACCATGGCCTTCACCTCGATCTCGTTGCGCAGCGTGGAGATCACCGTCCAGTCCAGGTTCTTCACGCCGATCTCCTCGGCCAGTTCGGGGGAGATCTCCACGAAGGCCTCGGGCTGCAGCTCGGCGGTGTGGGGCATGATCCGCGTCGGGATGCCGCCGCAGTGCAGTTCGGTCAGGCGGTAGGTGGTCAGGATGTGCGGGAAGCGGGGGTCTGCAATCTTGTGCAGTTCGTTGCCCTCGCGCGGATAGCGTCGCGCGGTGGGGTTGGCCTGCTGGCCGTAGAAGGGATTGTGGGTGGGGCTCTCCAGCGGCTCGTAGTAGGTAGGCAACGGGCCGTCCTTCAGTCCGGTCGGAACGAACAGGGCGCACAGCCCGTCCGGCTCCATGATGAAGGGGTTGGCGCCGCCGATGGCGTCCATGCCCTTCGGGTTCCTGGACCAGTCGGGGCGGTAGTCGGGGCGCTTGTCCGGGATGAAGTCCGGGATGTCGAGGCCGGTCCACTTGGACGTTTCCTCGTCCCACCAGATCATCTTCTTCTTGCCCGACCAGGGCCTGCCCTCCGGGTCGGCGGAGCAGCGGTTGTACATGGTGCGGCGGTTGAAGGGCCAGGCGAAGGCCCAGTCGGCGTGGCTGCCTGGGCCATCGGGGGCGTCCGGCACGCGCATGCGCGACTGGTTGCGGTCGTGGTGGGGATAGACGCCGGTATACATCCAGCCGCCGCAGGCGGTGGAGCCGTCATCCTTCAGGTCCTGGAACTTCTCCACCTGGTTGCGGTCGGCGACCGTGTAGCCGTTGATCTCCTTCAGCACCGCCTCGGCGTCGGGCTCCTGGCGCTCGCCCTTGACGGGGTAGTCCCAGGTGAGCGCCTGGATGGCGGCGTCGGCGGGATCGGTGCTGCCGGCGTACATCTCCTGCAGGCGGCGGCCGAGGTGGTAGACGAACCAGAGGTCGGAGCGCGAGTCGCCGGGCGCCTCGCACACATGGTCGTGCCATTGCACCATGCGCGAGGTGTTGGTGACCGTGCCCTCCTTCTCGCCCGCCAAGGCGGCGGGCAGGAAGAAGACCTCGGTGGCTATTCTGTCGGGCGAGATCAGGCCCTTCTGCACGCGGCGACCGTCGCGCCAGAAGTCGCCCGTTTCGGTCATGGCGAAGTCGCGCACAACGAACCATTCCAGGTTGGCCAGGCCTTCCTCGACCAGCTCGGAGTTTACCGCCCCCACCACCGGGTTCTGGCCGAACATGAACTGGCCCTTGACCACCCCGTCGGGCATCGAGAGCGTCATCGGCTCCTGCGACACGTCGCCGACGAGCTTGGGCAGGAACTCGTAGCCGTAGTCGTTCTCCTTGGTGGCGGCGTCGCCGTACCAGGCCTTCAGCAGGCTGATCACGTACTTCGGCGTGTTGTTCAGCCAGCCGGTGGCCGGGGTCTCCACCTTCAGGTAGTCGGCCAGGGTGGCGTGGTCGTGGAAGGCGTTGGGCTGGGCGAGATAGCCCGGCAACAGGTGCGACAGGGTGGGGATGTCGGTGGAGCCCTGGATGCTCACATGGCCCCGCAGCGCCATGATTCCCCCGCCGGGCCGCCCGACGTTGCCCATCAAGCCCTGCAGCAGGGCCGCGGCGCGGATGATCTGCACGCCGACCGTCTGGTGGGTCCAGCCCACCGCATAGCAGAGCGCCGTGGTGCGCTCGCGGCCTGAGGCTGCGGCGTAGGTCTCGGCGACCTTGAGGAAGGTCTCCTTGGGGCAGCCGGTGGCCTGCTCCACCATCTCAGGTGTGTAGCGGGCGTAGTGACGCTTCAGGATCTGGTAGACGCAGTTGGGGTTCTGCAGGGTGGGGTCGCGCTCCGGCGGCCCCCTGGTCATGGTGTCGGGCTCGGGCGCGTCTTCCGTCTGGGCGTCAAGGGGCGCGTCGGCCTGGGTGGAGGCGTAGGCCTTGCCCTTGTACTGCCAGCTGTCGGCCTTGTAGCTGTCGGTGTCGGGGTCAAAGCCCGAGAACAGGCCGTCGAGCTGCTCCGGGTCCTGGTAGGCGTCCTCGATGATGTGGTCGAGGTTGGTGTAAGCCAGCGCGAACTCCCGAAACCACAGATCGTTCTCGATGACGTAGCGGATCAGCCCGCCCAGGAAGGCGATGTCGCTTCCCGAGCGCATCGGCGCGTGGATGTCGGCGAGCGCCGAGGTGCGGGTGAAGCGCGGGTCGATGTGGATGACCTTGCCGCCCCGCCGCTGCGCCTCCACCACGAAGCGGAAGGCGATCGGGTGGTTCTCGGCCATGTTGGAGCCCATCACCACCACGCAGTCCGCGTTGGCGAGGTCCCACAGCGCCATGGTGGCGGCGCCGCGTCCGTAGGTGGCGCCCAGACTGGGCACCGATGAGGAGTGTCAGATTCGAGCCTGGTTCTCGATGCTGATCATGCCGAGGCCCCCGCCCATCAACTTCTTGATGAGGTAGTTCTCCTCGTTGTCCATCGTGGCGCCGCCGAGCGAGGCCAGGCCGATCGTCTGGTTGATGGTCGTGCCGTCCGGCAGCTTGTCCACGAAGGTCTCGTCGCGGGTCTGCTTGGTCAGCTGGGCGATCCGCTCCATGGCCCACTCCAGCGGCTTCTCCTCCCAGTGGTCGGAGTAGGGGGCGCGGTAGAGCGTCTTGTTCACCCGCTTGGGGCTCAGCAGCATGCCGAGCGTGCCGCCGCCCTTGGGGCAGAGCGTACCCTTGTTGATGGGCGAACGCGGGTCGCCCTCGATGTGGATCGGCTTCTTGTCCTTGACGTAGATCAGCTGGCCGCAGCCCACCGCGCAGAAGGGGCAGACGCTGGAGCCGACCGCGTCGGCCTGCTCCAGCCGCGGGCGCAGGTCTTTGGACGAGGTGCTTTTGGAGGCGTCGGTGAAGATGTCCTTGCCGGCGAGCTGGCGCGGCAGGCTCCAGTCGGCGAGGAACCGTTCGGCGCGGCCTGCGATGGACTTGGTGAGCTTCTTGGCCAAGATGCCTACTCCGATGTCGGGCGGCTAACCCGCGGTCTTCGGCGCAGGTTCCGCCGCCTTCTCCTCCCCTGCGCAGCGGGGGAGGAGAACCGCGCGAAGCGGGGTGGAGGGGCGAGCGCCGCCGCCAGCCTTTCGGCGTTGCTCGCCCCCTCGGTCACGGCGCGTATCCGCGCCGCGCCACCTTCCCCGCTGCGCAGGGGAGGATAAGACCGGCAACTTAGCGAGGCGCAGGACGGTTAGCCGTCCATAGTGGAGGTGGCGCAATGCCGGACATGGAGGGCGTGGTCACCATCGTGCAGGAGGGGCGATTCCAGCTCACCGACATCGGCGGCGTGTCGCACCACTTCGTCCTCGGCCGCCACGCGCTTTGCGAGACCGAGCAACTCCCGAAGCTGGCGCACGAACAAGCGTTCGTGCGGATCAAGTACGCCCAGGCCAAGGGCGTCATCGCGTTCGTGGCCAAGCGCATCACCCTGCTGGGCGCCCCCGCATGACCATGGTCGAAGACGTCAGCGCTCGGGCGCGCGACCATACCGCCTCCACCCTGCAGGGCGTGATCCCCAACGAGTCTGAGCTCACCGCCGGCTGCCTGATCGAGCCCGGCAAGTCGTACGGCTTCTTCACCGACACCACCGTCTGCATCGGCTGCAAGGCCTGTGAGGTGGCGTGCAAGGAGTGGAACAACCTGCCCGCCGACGAGGTGGGCCTGACCGGCCACTCCTACGACAACACCGGCAGCCTGTCGGCGAACACCTGGCGCCACGTGGCCTTCATCGAGAAGAAGCAGGCCGACCGAGCCGCCAAGGACGCCGGCGCCACCGGCTATGGCGTCCGCGACAACACCCAGGCCGCCTTCCAGAGCGGCTGGCTGATGATGAGCGATGTGTGCAAGCACTGCCACCATGCGCCTTGCATGGAGGCCTGCCCCACCGGCTCCCTGTTCAAGACCGAATTCGATACGGTGGTGGTGCAGCAGGACATCTGCAACGGCTGCGGCTACTGCGTGCCGGCCTGCCCGTTCGGGGTGATCGACGTCTCCACCGCCGACGGCAAGGCGCACAAGTGCACCCTCTGCTACGACCGGCTGAAGGGGGGGCTGGAGCCCGCCTGCGCCAAGTCCTGCCCCACCGAGAGCATAATCTTCGGGGAGCTGGGCGACCTGCACCAGCGCGCCAAGGCGCGGGTGGATGAACTGCACGAGCGCGGCGTCACCTCCGCCTACACCTACGGCGCGCCGGGCGATCCGGGCTCCACCGGCGACATGCAGTACCTGAACGCCTTCTTCCTGCTCACCGACCGGCCTGAGGCCTACAACCTGCCCGCCGCCCCCACGCGCCCGTCCAACCGGGTGAAGCCGGCGCTGACCGCCGGGCTGATGGCCGTGGCGGCCCTGGCGCTCGGCGCCGTCGCCGCCTTCGCCAAGGACGCGCCCCGCCATGGACGATGACACCAAGCTGCGCAGCCGCACGGAGACCCCGGCTCCGGGCCATGGCAGCGGCTTCGACAAGAAGGAGCTGCGCCCCTACGCCCCGACCACCTCCCAGGCCAGCCAGCCCAGCAAGTGGGAGGGGCCGACCTATTACGGCCGCTCTCAGCTCAAGGCCGCGCCGTTCAACAATTACGTCGTGGGCGGCTACATCTTCCTGGCCGGGCTGTCCGGCGGGGCGGCCATCGTCGGCACCCTGGCGGAGCTTGTTCGAGGCAGGCGCGGACACGGCGTCGGCCGGCGTGCGCGCTACGTGGCGACGCTGGCGCCCACCATCGGTGCGGTGCTGCTGATCTGGGACCTGCACACGCCCCAGCGCTTCTACAACATGTGGCGGATCGCCAAGGGCTCCTCGCCCATGTCCATCGGCACCTGGATCCTCACCGCATTCATCCCGAGTTCCATGCTGGGCGCGGGCGCGCAGGCCCTGGCCGACGTCTGGCCTCGCGCCGCCTGGCTGAAGCCCCTCGCGCGGTGGGGCAGCGCGCCCTCGGCCATCACGGGAGCGGGGCTGTCGGTCTACACCGCATCGCTGCTGGCGGCGACCAGCACGCCCTACTGGGCGGCGGCGCCCCGATCGCTGGCGGTGCGCTTCGGCGCCTCATCCATCGCCTCCGGTTCGGCTTCTCTGGTGATCGGGGAGCGGAACGAGGCGACGCGGGACGCCCTGAACCTGATCCTCGGCGGCGCGCTCGCCGTCGAACTCGCCGCCACCGTGGCTCATCACCGCGAGGTGAAGCGCAAGGGCGTGGGCGAGGTGCTGAAGAGCCGATGGGGCCGCATCGAGGCGATCGGGGTCGAAGGGCTGGGCATCCTGCTGCCCATGGGCCTGCACGCCGCCAGCCACCTCGCGTCCGACCGCAAGGCCAGGGCCGTCCTCTCGGACCTCGCCGCGATCTTCGCCATCGCCGGAAGCGCCACCCTGCGCGTCGCCGCCCTCGGCGTCGGCGAGGAGTCGGCGCGGCGGCCGGACGTCAGCTTCCGCTTCAGCCAGCCTGAGAACCTGCCGAAATAGGTCTCTCCGAAGAAAGGAGAGAGCGTCAGACGGCGGATTCGATGGCCCAGCGACGGAACGCCGCCACGACCTGCTGGTAGGCGGAACGCTTGAAGGCCACGATCGTCGCCAGGGCCTCGTCCAGGGTGGCCCATCGCCAGGCGTCGAACTCCGGATGGGTGTGGACGTCGAGGTCGATCTCCGCCTCGGCCCCCTCGAAGCGGAAGGCGAACCAGGCCTGGGCCTGGCCGGCGAAGCCGCGTCCTCGCCCGGCCAGTTCGGGCGGGAAGTCGTAGGTGATCCAGGCGGGCGTGCGGTCCAGCAGGGCGACGGAGGTGATGCCGGTCTCCTCCTGCAATTCGCGCAGGGCTGCGGCCTGCAGGTCCTCGCCCGCGTCCACGCCGCCCTGCGGGAACTGCCAGTTCAGCGGCGCGCGCACCCCGTCCCGGCGTCCGAGCCAGACCCGGCCTGCCGCGTTGAACACCACCATTCCGACGTTGCGGCGATAGCGCGGGTCGTGGTCGCCGAGGGCGTCGCGTTCGGCGCTCACCGGCTCAGTCGTCGCCGTGGGCGGCCTCGTTGATGGTCAGGGTGGGCATGCGGGAGAAGTCGATGGCGACGGGCGGCTGCGACGGTCCGGCGGCGAGCTGCAGCGTCCTGATCACGTGCTCAAGGCGCCGGGCGGTCTCGCGGTACGGCTCGGACTTCGGGTCCATGTCCAGCGGCTTGAGGCAGAACTCGATGATCTGGCGGGGTCTGTCGAAGGTGCTCATTCAAGATCCTCGTGGAGCGGCGCACGGCCTGGTTCGGTTTGGAGCATTTCCTGCGACGCCCCGGAAGCCAAAACGTCGAAGCCCGCGAAAGGCGCCAGGACCTCGTCTACCGTGCTGGACATCGGCGGGCCGCTCGCAATGATGGACCATTGAAGGGTCGGGAGGCCGGCGTCGTAAACCTCCGTCACCGAGGCGAAAGCCAGGCTGACCGACCTTGTCCGGCGCGCCGAGGCTGGAGACGAGGTGATCCTGACCCGCCACGGCCATGCCGCCGTTCCCCTGACGCCGGTCCGGAGATCGAAGACGCCGGAACAACGCGCCGCAGCGGTCGATCGGGCGCTCGCGTCCGCCCGCGGGAAAGCCACACCGGGTCCGGACGCCGCCCGAAGCCAGGACTACCTGTATGGCGAGGATGGCCTTCCCACTTGATCGTCGTGGACACGTCCGCGCTCATGGCGAGCCCATTGCATGAACCGGCCGGACGGCGATGCCTGGCGCAGCCTGCCTCTCCTCTATGTGGGGGGACGACTTCAGCCGAACCGACATCCGCTCGGCGCTCGCATGACCTTCACCGCCGGGTCACCGCCGAGGCCGGCGCCAGCTGGTAGCCGCGGCCGGCCAGGCCTTGCGCCCAGCGGGTGACCTGCTCCACCGTCACCGGGTAGGCGAAGCCGGAGCCCACCGCGGAGCCGTGCTGCAGGGCCGAGGCCTCCAGCCCCAGCAGGGCGTGGTCGATGCTGTCGGCGCCGAGCTGCTCGTCGATCACCGCCGAGGCCGAGGCGCGCGGCACGCCGGGGCCGCGGCCGGACGCCGAGCCGTCGTCCACGAAGGCCAGTCCCCGGGCTTTCAGCTGTCCGATGAAGGCC
>CAXUEN010000103.1:7265-7611 GCA_964249945.1 uncultured Caulobacteraceae bacterium
GAGATAGTTGGCCACGCCGAAATAGCCGCTGGCGCGCGACAGCAGCCAGTCCAGCCGCCTGATCGGCTCGGCCGGAGGGGCGCCCGCCATTAGGGTCTGGGGACCGGGATCGTTGGTGGGATAGTCCGTGGGCTCCATGGGCGCCTCGAGCAGCACCTCATGGCCGTTGGCTCGGGCTAGGTCGATCCAGCCCTGCAGGTTGTCGGCGTAGGGGACGAAGGACAGGGTGACCTCGGGCGGCAGCCGCTCGATGGCCGACTTGGTGGCCGCGCTGTTCAGGCCGAGCCCGCCGATGACCAGGGCCACGCGCGGTTTGCCGGTGTCGTGGAAGGGACGGGCATAGGCC
>CAXUEN010000104.1:0-1301 GCA_964249945.1 uncultured Caulobacteraceae bacterium
GATGAGAAGAGACCTAAAGCGTCAAGCAGCGTTTGGAGCCGCACGGCCAAGCGACTAGATTGAATCCTATGAACGCCTTTGATCGCAACCTGGACGGCCCGGCGACCCTGCACTACGGCGACGGCGAGTACGCCGTCCTGACGCCCGGCCGCTATGTCCTGTGCGCCGTGACCGGGCGGGCCATTCCGCTGGAGGCGCTGAAGTACTGGAGCGCGGCGCGCCAGGAAGCCTATGCGGGTCCCCACGAGGTGCTGGCGCGCTGGACGGCGTCCCAACCGGGGTGAACTGCGGCCAAGGCGGCGAGCATTTTAGCTCAGCTTTACAAGGGCCGGGCTTTCGTTGACAGCGGCGGGTGCAAGTCTACAACCGCTCGCTTATATCGTATCGCAAGCGCGAAGGAGCTGAGATGAGTCAGGTCAGAGCCGACGCCAAGGGTCCTGCAGCCGCTGGGTCCCGGGCCAGGCCGCTGTCGCCGCATCTTCAAGTCTGGCGCTGGCATGTGACGCTCGCCGCCTCGATCTCAACCCGAATCAGCGGCGTCGTCCTCTATGTCGGTATCCTGATCGTAGCCGGCTGGACCTTGGCGCTCGCCGCGGGTCCGGACGCCTATGGAACCTTCATGGGCCTGCTTGGCTCGCCTTTGGGACTGCTCGTCCTGTTCGGCCTGACCGTGTCGACCTTCTACCATCTGGCGGCCGGCGTGCGTCATCTGGTGTGGGACTGGGGCCGGGGCTTTCTGCCCAAGACCGCCAACGCCAGCGCCTGGTTCTGCTTTGGCTTTGGACTTGTCGCGAGCGTGCTCGTCTGGGCCGCAGCCCTCATGCTTGGACACTGACACATGGCCGGCAACTCTTACCGTACGCCCCTATCTCGGGCCCGCGGGCTTGGTTCGGCCCACGATGGCGTTAAACACTTCATCGGCGAGCGGACCACCTCCATCGCGCTTGCGCCCCTTTCGCTGTGGGCGGTGTACGCCGCCGTCAAGGTCGGGCCGGCGGGGTATGAGGGCGCTGTCGCCTTCCTCCAGTCGCCGGTCAATGCGGTGCTGGCCGTGCTCCTGATCGGCGTCTCCGCCCTGCATATGAAGTTGGGCATGCAGGTGATCATCGAGGACTATCTGCACAAACCTTCGACCAAGATTGCAACCCTGCTCCTGAACAGCAGCGTCTGCTGGGTCGCAGGCGCGCTTGCGGTGTTCTGCATCTTGAAAGTCGCCTTCGCGGGTGCGGGAGTTCACTGACCATGGCGGCTTACGAGTTCATCGATCACACCTTCGACGTGGTCGTGGTAGGCGCCGGCGG
>CAXUEN010000104.1:1311-7609 GCA_964249945.1 uncultured Caulobacteraceae bacterium
GGCCTGAAGACCGCGTGCGTGTCCAAGGTCTTCCCCACACGCTCCCACACCGTGGCCGCCCAGGGGGGTATCTCCGCCTCGCTTGGCAACATGGGCGCCGACGACTGGCGCTGGCACATGTACGACACGGTGAAGGGCTCCGACTGGCTTGGCGACCAAGACGCCATCGAGTACCTGGCCCGCCAGGCGCCGGCCGCCGTCTACGAGCTTGAGCACTGGGGCGTGCCCTTCTCCCGCACCGAAGAGGGCAAGATCTACCAGCGCGCCTTCGGCGGCATGACCCGCAACTTCGGCGAGGGGCCGATCCAGCGCACCTGCGCCGCCGCCGACCGCACCGGCCACGCCATCCTGCACACCCTCTACGGCCAGGCGGTGCGCCGCTCGGTGGAGTTCTTCACCGAGTATTTCGCGCTCGACCTGATCATGGACGAGGGCGCGTGCCGCGGCGTCACCGCCTGGAAGCTGGACGACGGAACGCTGCACCGGTTCACCGCCCAGTTGGTGATCCTGGCCACCGGCGGCTACGGCCGGGCCTATCTGTCCTGCACCTCGGCGCACACCTGCACCGGCGACGGCAACGCCATGATCCTGCGGGCGGGGCTGCCGCTGCAGGACATGGAGTTCGTCCAGTTCCACCCCACCGGCATCTATGGCGCGGGCGTGCTGATCACCGAAGGCGTGCGCGGCGAGGGCGGCTATCTCACCAACTCGGAAGGGGAGCGTTTCATGGAGCGCTACGCCCCCTCGGCCAAGGACCTGGCCTCCCGCGACGTGGTCAGCCGGTCGATGACGGTGGAGATCAAGGAAGGGCGCGGCGTGGGCCCGAACAAGGACCACATCTTCCTGCACCTGGACCACCTTGACCCCGCGGTCATCGCCGAACGGCTTCCCGGCATCTCGGAGTCGGCCCGCATCTTCGCCGGGGTCGACGTCAACAAGGAACCGATCCCGGTCCTACCGACCGTGCACTACAACATGGGCGGCATCCCTGCGAACTATCACGGCGAGGTGCTCACCAAGATGGGCGAGGACAACGACCACGTGGTGCCGGGCCTGATGGCGGTGGGCGAGGCCGCCTGCGTCTCCATTCACGGCGCCAACCGGCTGGGCTCCAACTCGCTGACCGACCTCGTCGTGTTCGGGCGCGCGGCGGGCCTGCGGGCGGCGGAGATCGTCAAGCCGGGCGAGAGCCAGCGGGAGATCCCCGCCTCGCTGACCGACCCGCACCTGGCGCGGCTGGACCGCTTCCGCAACGCCTCGGGCTCCACGCCCACCTCGACGCTGCGGCTGGAAATGCAGAAGGCGATGCAGGAGGACGTGGCGGTGTTCCGCATCGACGAGACCCTGCAGCAGGGCGTCGAGCGCATCGCCTCCATCTACGACCGGGTCGCCGACATCCGCACCACCGACCGTGGCATGATCTGGAACACCGACCTGATGGAGACGCTGGAGTTCGATAACCTGATTGGCCAGGCGGCCGTGACGGTGAATTCCGCCGTCAACCGGCCGGAAAGCCGCGGCGCCCACGCCCGGGACGACTATCCGGACCGGAACGACGCCGACTGGATGAAGCACACCCTGGCTTGGCTGGACCACGATAGCGGCAAGGTCTCCATCGACTACCGCCCGGTGCACACCTACACCATGACCAACGACGTCTCCTACATCCCGCCCAAGAAGCGGGTGTACTGAGGGTGGATGATGGCCGCTGCGGTAGGCGTCGGGCATAACTCGGGAAGCCGGTCGATGTACGCTGTCGTCTTCGACCTGGATACCAACCTGCTTGCCGAACTCTACCACGGCTCCATCCCGAACAACGCGTGCGCTGATATCCGAAAGTTCCTGACGTCACGGGGCTTCGAGTGGCGCCAGGGAAGCACCTACTTCGGTGATCGGACGATCGACGCCGTCCGGTGCGTTCGCACAGTGCAGCGCTTAGCGGCCAAATACGACTGGTTCACGCCGTGTGTCCGAGACGTTCGGATGCTCCGGATCGAAGAGAACAACGACCTCAAGCAAGCGCTTGAGGACGACGAGGACTGACCATGGCTGAATTCACCCTCCCCAAGAACTCCAAGGTCACCAAGGGCAAGCACCATCCCGCCCCCGAAGGCGCCAAGAAGGTCAAGACCTTCAAGGTCTACCGCTACGACCCGGAGATGGACGCCAACCCGCGCTGGGACACCTACGACGTGGACGTGAGCGCCTGCGGGCCCATGGTGCTGGACGCCATCCTGCACATCAAGAACACCGTGGACCCGACGCTCGCCATCCGCCGCTCGTGCCGCGAGGGCGTGTGCGGCTCCTGCTCCATCAACCTCGGCGGCCGCAACACCCTGGCCTGCACCCACGCCTGGAGCGACGTGCCGGGAAACCAGATCACCATCTCGCCCCTGCCGCACATGCCGGTGATCAAGGACCTGGTGGCCGACCTCAGCCTGTTCTTCGCCCAGTACGAATCGATCGAGCCCTGGCTGCATACCGACACGCCCGAGCCTCAGAAGGAATGGGTGCAGACGCCGGAGGATCGCGGCCTGGTCGACGGGCTGTACGAGTGCATCCTGTGCGCCTGCTGCTCCACCTCGTGCCCGAGCTACTGGTGGAACCAGGAGAAGTACCTGGGTCCCGCCGCCCTACTTCAGGCCTATCGCTGGCTGGCGGACAGCCGCGACGAGGCGCGGGGCGCGCGGCTCGACTACCTGGAAGACCCTTTCAAGCTCTATCGCTGCCACACCATCATGAACTGCGCCCAGGTGTGTCCCAAGGGCCTGAACCCCGCCAAGGCCATAGCCTCGATCAAGGCCATGCTGGTGGACCGGGTGGTCTGAGCAGGTCTCGAGCCTCCCGCTCAGAAATGTAAGCCGCCCGGCAGGGGACTAAGACTGGGATCGTGCGTTTGTGTGCGACACAGTTCGAGGGTTCCTACATGAAGACAATCCTGATCGCCGCCACCGCCGTCTTGGCCCTTACCGCCGGGGCGGCCGAGGCGCGCGGCTGCCTTAAGGGCGCTCTCGTCGGCGGCGTGGCCGGCCATTTCGCCGGTCACCACGCGCTGGTCGGCGCCGCTGGCGGCTGCGCGGTCGGCCACTACATGGCCCACCGCCACTACCATCGCTGAGTTCTGGACGCTCGTCCTGGGGCTGACGCAGGGCTGAGCCGAGGCGTCAGCCCCGGTTCAGCTTGATGGGCCCAAGACTCCTCACTCGAACAGGCCGTACGCCTTTGAGCGTACGAACAAGGAGGCAAGACATGAACAAGAAACTTATCCTGGCCGGCATCCTGGCGGCGGTCCTGCCCAGCGCCGCCCTGGCCCAGCCGCCGGACCCGGCCTGCGTGCAGTCCAACCAGAACAGCAAGGTGGCCGGCACGGTGCTCGGCGCCGGCGCGGGAGCCCTGCTCGGCAGCGTGCTGGCGGGTCGCCATTCCCGGGGTGAAGGCGCGGTGCTGGGCGCCGTAGGCGGCGGCGTCGCCGGCAACGTGATCACTGGCCAGCGCAACGACCCCTGCCCCCCCGGCTACTACTATCCCCCGCAGCAGCCGGGCTACGGGCCGCCGCCGCCGAACAACGGCTACGGCCAAGCCGGCTATGGCCAACCGGGCTACGGTCAACCAGGCTATGGCCAGCAGGGTTACGGCCAGCAGGGCTATGGCCAGCAGGGCTATGGCCAACAGGGCTATGGTCCGCCCCAGGGTGGCGGCGGGTTCTGGCAAGGCGCGCCGACCGACGTGCGACAGCGCATCGACTTTCTGCAACAGCGGGTTGACCGCCTGTCCGCCAACGGCTGGATCACGCCTGATGCGGCCCAGCGGGCCTATACGCGGCTTCGCCAAGTGCGTCACTACGCCCATACGAACTATGCGCGCTATGGCCAGCTGACGCCCGACCAGCAGGGCTATATCCAGTCCCAGCTGGACTATGTCGGCCGTAGCCTGCATTGGGAAGCGGCCTACGGCAACTGATCCGCCACACTCCGTCTCGTAATGTAGCGAAGGGCCGTCCTGCGGGGCGGCCCTTTTCTATTGGGCCGGGACGGTTCGGGCGGCGGAGCGGAGCCGGCGCAGTGGGCGCCGCCAGGGCCAGGCCAGCACCTCGATCATGTCATGGGGACGATCGCCATCGTCCAGCCCGGTGGCGGGCCGCTCGCCGGGCCGGGCCGGCCGGTAAGTGCCGAGCACGACGTCGTAGATCGGAAAGATGAAGGCGAAGTTCCGGTCGTAATGCTCCGGCCGCGCCGAGTGGTGGATGCGGTGGTAGCTGGGGGAGGACAGCAGCCAGGACAGCCGCCCGAAATCCAGTGTCGAGTTGGCGTGCATGAAGTGCACGTAGAGCGTCGACAGCACGTACAGCAGGGTCACCGGCCCGGAGGCCTTGAACAGCAGGCCCAGCGGCAGGGCGACGAAGGCGTTGCGCAGGAACATCACCGACCAGTGGTGCAGCACGCCTGAGGTGGTGTGCAGGTGCGGTTCGCTGTGGTGCAGGGTGTGCAGCGACCAGAGCCAGGGCACGGCGTGCTGCAGCCGGTGGAAGGCGTATTCGCCCGCGTCCGCCACGAAGACGTAGACCAGTGCGGCGCCGGCCACGCCCCAGCCGCGGGTCGGCAGGGCGACCAGGCCGCCGCCAGCGTGGTTGACCGCAAACGCGATCGCGGCGACGACCAGAGGGCCTATCGCGGCGTTCAGCGCCAGCCAGGCCAGCATGGTGGCGACGTTCAGCAGGCCGTGGTTGGGCGGGATCGCCGCCACGGCGCTCCGCCGCTCCACCAGCACATGCACCAGCCCCATGGCGAACAGCGCCAGGGCGGCGGAGACGACGATGCCGAACAGCATGGACAAGACGACCCTTGCTGGCGAATGACAATTTGAGTCTGGCGCCCCGGGCTTTAGAATCGCTGAAGGCGGCTCAGGTCACCGGCGTGGCCGCGCCGCCCTTCTTTCCGTCCGGGATCGGCAGGGGCGTGACCGACGGCGCCTGTTCCCAGCCGCCGCCGAGCGACTTGAAGACGGTAACCTGATCGGACGCCATCGCCTGATCGGAATCGGCCAGGGCTAGGTCGGCGTTGACGAGGTTGGTCTCGGCGGTCAGCAGGTCGAGATAGCTGGCCGAGCCCTCGCGGTAGCGGATGCGCTGGAGCTCGAAAGCGTGGCGCTGGGCGTCGTCGGCGCCCTTGAGCGATTTGTTGCGGCGGAGTTCGCCCTGATAGGCGACCAGCGAGGTCTCCACGTCCTGCAGGGCCTGCAGCACTGTCTGCTGGAAGTTGGCCAGCGAGCCTGAGGCGGCGGCGCGGGCCTCCCGGATCTGGGCGTGCACGGCCAAGGTGTTGGGGAAGCTCCAGCTCAGCAGCGGGCCGATGAGGTAGCTGAGGCCACCCGTGGAGGCCAGGTTGCCGAGTTTGGTGGCCGACTCCGCCGCCGATCCGCCGATGGTGATGGTGGGATAGAGGTCGGCGGTGGCCACGCCGATGCGGGCGACGTTGGCGGCGAGCTGGCGCTCGGCCTCGCGCACGTCGGGACGGCGGCGGATCAGGGCCTGGCCGTCTCCCGTGGGGACGAGCTGCTTCAGGGTGGGGGCCGCCTTGCAGGCGTCGGCCTCCTTGGAGATCGCCTCCGGCGGCTTGCCGCTCAGCACCGCGAGCTGGAAGAGGGCGCTGCGGCGCTGGGCGTCGTAGGCCGGCTGGTCGGCCTGGATTTGCTGCAACAGGCCCTGCTGCTGGACGACTTCGAGCTGGCCGACGCCGCCGGCGGCCTGCTGCGCCTTGGTGACGGCGAGCGTCTGCTGCACCACGTCTACGGCGCGCTGGGCCACCTCGGCCTCCTGGCCGAAGGCGCAGGCGTTGACGTAGGCCCGGGTGGTCTCGCCGGCGACGCTGATGCGGGTGTAGTCCAGCGCTGCGGCCTGGGCCTCCGCGTCCGCGCGGGCGGCCTGGATGGTGCGGGTGATGCGCCCGAACAGGTCCACCTCGTAGGACACGTCCAGGCCGTAGGAATAGTAGCTCTGGGCGCTGGGCGCGACGCTGGCCGTGCTGCCGGCGGAGTCCCCGCCGTTGCGGATCGCCTCAGCGAACAGGGAATTGCCGCTGACGCCGTACTGGGCGCTGCCGGTCAGGTTGGTGGAGGGAAGCCGCGCCGAGCGGGCCAGGGTGAGCGCGGCACGCGCCTGCACCAGGTCGGCGGCGGACCGCTTCAGCGTGTTGTTGTGCAGCAGGGCGTCCTGCACCAGGCCGTTCAGGGTCGGGTCGTTGTAGAGCTTCCACCAGTCCGGCGGCAGGGGCGCCTCGGTGGAGGTGTCCGGGGCGCTGGC
>CAXUEN010000105.1:0-7553 GCA_964249945.1 uncultured Caulobacteraceae bacterium
CCTGGTCGTAGCTGTTGGGGTCGGCGACGGTCCTGTAGGCCGCGTCGATCTCCGCCTTCGCCGGGGAGGACGGCGGCTTGGCGGCGGCCGTCACCGCCGGCTCGGCGCCGGTCACGAGCATGGGCTGGCCGCCGGGCTTGGGCGGCGCGGGCGGCAAGGGTCGCCCGGCGTCGGCCAGGGTGCGGCTCAGGCTGTCGATGGCCATGATCGCCTGCTCGGCGGAGGCGTAGGTGGTGTAGCGGTCGGCCAGCGAGGTGGAGACCACGCCCTTCAGCATGGTCCGCGCCAGCTCCGGGCTGAACGGCGTCCGCCGGAACGCCGCGAGCGCTTCGGCCAGGGCGCCGACCAGCGCCTCGCCCGCCTCGTGCACGTTCATCCCCGACTGCAGGGCGGCGTCGAAGGCGCGGCTCTGGGCGTCCAGCGTGCCCGAGAGCGCGGGCGAGACTGCCCGGGTGGCGGCGACCAGCACGATCAGGTTGGCGTCGTTGAACACGGGCTCCCCCGGCCCGTTCGGCCGCCCCGGATTGGCGCGCCAGTGGGAGTGGAACGCATCGCTGTCGGAGATCAGCCGGTGGCAGGATCTACAGTCGAAGAAGGTCTCCTCCGGGAAGATCCCCGCCCGCGCGTGCGGACTGTCCAGGAACAGCTGCAGGTCGGTGCGAAAGGCCATCACCTGGCCGACGGCCCAGACCTTGGCGCGGCTGTAGATCGGCTTCCTGTGCGCGTAGTCTTGGTCTTCGTAGTGGTGGGCTTGGAGCGCGGTGAACAGCTCCAGCTCGAAGGTCAGGCGCGGGTGGCCGGCGCCCATGATCCTGTGGGTGATGTACTGGTCCGGGGCCGAGGCGCCCAGGTGGCAGCTCTCGCACAGCCGCGCACGCGCCAGGGGGTCGTCGGTGGGGTACATGCCGTTCGCCACGTTCTGGGCGTGGGTGGCGCCGGGCGCATAGTGGCTGGCCAGCCACTTAGCCCCCGCGCCGCCGTGGCAGGCCTCGCAGGACACGCCGTCCGAGCGCAGCAGCTGCGGCCCGCGCCGGTCCGCGGCCGGCTCGTCGCTGTGGCAGGACAGGCAGTCCTGTGCGCGCGCCGGATCGCCGATGCCGAGCTTTCTGGCGATGTCGTGGGCGCGGGCGCCTTCCAGCGCGTGATAGGCTTGCGAATGCTTGCCGCGCAGTGTGTTCAGGTCCTGCCAGACCACGATCTCGCTGCCGCGCATGGCCGGCCCCTCGGCCACGCCCAGCGCCGACTGGCGCCCGTGGCAGGGGCCGGCGCAGGTAGCCACGCCCATGTGCGTCTGGCCGTCGAAGCGGGGTAGCGGCGGCTGGGCCTGCACGGCGCAGGCGAAGACGAACGCCCACGCCCCCGGGGCGACCGCCATGGCGTTCGCCGCCCGCGTCCCTCGCCGCGCCATCAAGCTCCCCGGCCGTCGACCGAACACTCCGACCCGCCCCGGGCTTCGAAGTCCGCTCCGACCCTAGTCACCGACGACAGGCCGGCCAAGGCGCTATGAGTCGCAACGCATGCACCTGAGGCGCTGTTGGCGCCTGCAGCGCCGCGTGTAATTAGTCGCCGGGGTCTTTAGATGTTGCAATGGGATCGCGACATCTGCTGGGGGAAACTTTCGGGATGGGCGAGACGTACGACGTCGCCGTCGTCGGCTCAGGGCCTGCGGGCCTGAGCGCCGCGGCGCGCGCCGCCCGGCGCGGCCTGTCGCACATCCTGCTGGAGAAGACCGACCACCTGTCGGACACCATCTACAAGTACCAGCGCGGCAAGCACATCATGGCCACGCCGAACCAGCTGGCTCTGCGCAGCGACGTCGCCTTCGACGCCGGCAAGCGCGAGACCATCCTCGACCTCTGGACCAGGCAGACGCAAGACGCGAAGGTCCACGTCCGGCTGAACAGCGAAGTCACCGCCATCACCGGCCAGCGCGGCGCCTTCACCCTCAGGCTCGCCGACCGCAGCCAGATCGAGGCCGGCGCGGTGATCCTGGCCATCGGCACCCAGGGCAACCCCAACCGGGTACGCTTCCCCGGCGGCGACCAAGCTTGCGTGCAGTACCAGCTCGACGATCCGTCCGCCTATGCGGACGAGAACATCGTCGTCATGGGCGGGGGCGACGCCGGGATCGAGAACGCGTTGGGGCTGTCGAACCCCGAACTCGGCAACACCGTCACCCTGCTGCAGCGCGGCCCCGACTTCTCCCGCGCCAAATCGGCCAACGTGGCTTTGCTAGAGGAGGCGCGTTCCAAGGGCTGGCTCGACTACATCACCGAAGCTAGCCCCAAGTCGCTGCAAGGCCACGCGATGCTGATCGACACCCGCAACGGGGAGGTGAGCCTACCCTGCCAGCGGGTGATCGCGCGGCTCGGCTCCATGCCGCCGCGCAAGTTCGTGGAGGGCTGCGGGCTGACCTTCACCGGGCCGGACGCAGGCGCCTTCCCCCAGCTCAGCCCCTCCTTCGAAGGCACGGTCCCGGGCGTCTACGTGGTGGGCGCGCTGGCGGGCTATCCGCTGATCAAGCACTGCATGAACCAGGGCTACGACGCCATCGAGCACCTGGCCGGCAATGTCGACCTGAAGCCCGCCGACGAGCCGATCCTTGCAGAGCGGCTGGGGCCGCTGCCGGGCGCCGACGTGCAGGCGCAGCTGGACTACCTGCAGGCGCGGGTGGAGATCTTCGCCCAGGTCTCGGCCCTGCAGATGCGCGAGTTCATGCTGGACGCCACCGTGCACCGCTTCGCTAGGGGCCAGCGGATCATGACCCGCAACGACATGGGCTCCTCGCTGTTCGCGGTGGTGGACGGCGACGTGGCGGTGGAGATCGATCCCGGCAACCCCAAGACCACCGTCTCCATCCCCGCCGGCCAAGTCTTCGGCGAGATAGGCCTGATCTCCGGCCGCCGGCGGGGCGCCACGGTGAACGCCGGCCCTCAGGGTGCGGTCGTCGCGGAAATCCCCCGCGCGGCGGCGCTGAAGCTGATCGCGACCGTCCCGGCGGTGAAGCGCGCCATCGATCGCATCGCTGTGGAGCGGATGCTGCGCAACATCTTCGGCGCCGACATGCCCCATGGCCATCTGCAGGACATCCTGGAGTCCGCCGAGCTGAGGACGCTGAAGGCCGGGGAGAGCCTGATCACCGAGGGCGAGACCGGCCACGACATCTTCGTCATCCGCTCCGGCAGCCTGGTGGTGGAGAAGACCATCGCCGGTAAGAAGGTCTTCCTCTCCTACGTGCCCGCCGGCAGCTATGTCGGCGAGATGTCCTTGTTCGACGAAGGACGGCGAAACGCCACTGTGCGCGCCACAGTGCGGACCGAGGCTATCGTGCTGCCGGGCCCATTATTCCAGGACCTGCTGACCGCCGACCCCAAGGTCGCCAAGCGGGTGCAGGACCAGACCGCCCAGCGGCGCGAGGTCAACGGCTATGTGGAGGCGCAGAAGGCCAGCTACAGTTCGGTGGTCGACATGTACACTTCCATCGCCGACTTCCTGATCGGCCAGGGCCTGGGCGAGGCCACCGACGCGCTGCTGATCGACGAGACCTTGTGCATCGGCTGCGACAACTGCGAGACGGCCTGCGCGGAGGCCCACGACGGCATCTCGCGCCTAGATCGGGAGGCGGGCCACACCTACGCCCACCTGCACGTGCCCACGTCCTGCCGGCATTGCGAGAACCCGCACTGCATGACCGACTGCCCGCCTAACGCCATCACCCGGGCGCCGGACGGCGAGGTGTTCATCGACGACAAGTGCATCGGCTGCGGCAACTGCCAGCGGAACTGCCCCTACGGCGTGATCCAGATGGCCAAGACCCCGCCCAGGAAGCCGGGCCTGCTGCCCTGGCTGACGCTCGGCCTCGGCCCCGGTCCCGGGGAGGCGCCGGCCTCCTGGATCGCCAGGCGCACTGCGAAGACGAAGGGCGAAGCGGTGAAGGTCGCGGTGAAGTGCGACATGTGCAAGGGCATCAAGGGCGGCGCCGCCTGCGTGCGGGCCTGTCCTACCGGCGCCGCCATCCGCGTCTCGCCGGAAGCCTATCTCCGCGTGGCGCACATGAGCGACAAGGCCATCTGAGCCCATGGCGCGCGCGATGTCAGCGCTGGAAGGCGACCCCAGGGCGCGTCACCAGAGCTTCCTGTTCTACAACGGCCAAGTCTACCTGCGCGTGGCGCTGGTGCTCTGCGGGTTCGCCATCGCCGCCTACCTGTTCAGCCATCCCCAGCCCCGCCACAGCGGCGGCGACTGGCTGGGCTACACGCTGGGCACGGTCAGCGCGCTGCTGATCGTCTGGCTGACGATGCTGGGCGTCCGCAAGCGCGCCATCACGCCGGGTCGCTGGAGCCTGAAGGCCTGGACCTCCGCCCACGTCTATCTGGGCCTCAGCCTGATCGTGCTGGCGACGCTGCATACCGGCTTCCAGTTCGGCTGCAACGTGCACACTCTAGCCTATGGGCTGATGCTGGTAGTGATCGGCTCGGGACTATTCGGCGTCTACTACTACGCCACTCTCCCTAAGCTGATGAGCGACAACCGGGCCGAGACCGGCGGCGCCCAGATGCTGGAGGAGATCTCGGCGCTCGACGTCGACCTCGGCCATGCCGCCCAGCCGATCGGCGAGGCGGACGCGAGGTGGGTGCAGCGCTCTATCGAGGCGAGGAACTTCAGCCGCGCCCTAGGCGCGCGCCTGGCGCGCCAGCATCCCCGCTGCGCCACCGTGCGGGCGCTCGAGGCGCTGCGCAGCTCGGCCGGCGCCCAGACGGGCGGGGCGCGCGACAGCCTGGGCCGCGTCATCGCGCTGCTGGAGCGCAAGCAGGCGCTGCTGGAGCGGGCGCGGCGGCACATCCGCTACAAGACGCTGCTGGAGCTGTGGCTGTACGTGCACGTGCCGATCACCTTCGCCCTGCTGGCGGCGCTGGTCGTGCACATCGTCTCCGTCTTCTACTTCTGGTAGGCGGGCGTGGCGACCACCGTCAGGTTCCTGACCAGGCGGGCGAACGGGCGAGAGTCCGCTCGCATCGTTGAGATTGACAAGGACGGCTTCGCCATCGGGCGGGGCACCGACTGCGAACTTCAGCTGCCGGACCTCCGCATCGCCCTGGTCCACGCCCACGTCTCCGACCTCAGTCGGGGCGTCGTGGTCGTGGAGTCCGAGGGCGCCCAGACCTTCGTCTCGGGCGGCCGGCGCACCCGCCGGGTGGAGCTGAAGCTCACGGCGCCGCGCACCATCGACATCGCGCCCTACCGCCTGAGCTTCAAGCACGAGGACGGCCGCACCGTCGTCGACGTGGTGCGGGCCGAGGCGCCGCTGAAGGCCCTGTCCAGCGAAGAGGCCGAGGCGGTCTTCTCGTTGAAGGGCTCGGGCCTTTCCAAGCGCTGGTCGGCTTGGGGGCTGGTGGCGCTGGTGCTGGCCGCCTGCCTGATCTTCCCGCTGTGGAGCTTCGGGCGCAAGGCGGTCCCGCTCGGCGCCGCCACCTTCGGCGTCCGCACCATCGACACCCCAGCGGTCGCGCCGCAGACGCCACAGATGACCCAGCTCAGCCTCAGCGCCAGCCGTATGTGGTCGCCGGGGCCGCTGTCCGACGCCCACGCCTTCCTCGGCGCCGACTGCAAGTCCTGCCACACCAAGGCGCTGAACTCGGTGCAGGACGAGACCTGCCTGCATTGCCACAAGGGCCTGCAGGCCCATGCGGGAGCCCACCTGATGGGCCTGGCCATGCCGAAGGCCTCCCTCGGCCAGCAGGGCACGCGCGCCATCGCCGCGCGCTTCGACAAGCCGCTCGGCCGCTGCGCTTCCTGCCACATGGAGCACATGGGCCAGGCCGGCATCATGAATAGGAGTTCCGCGCTCTGTTCCGACTGCCACGCCAAGCTGGACCAGCGGCTGGGCCAGCGGGCCAACATCGGCGACGCGTCGGACTTCGCCAACGCCCACCCGCAATTCAGCCCGACCGTGGTGGCGACGCCCCGGGACGGCGACCCCATCGTGACCCGCCAGTGGACCGTGCCCCAGCTCGACCAGGCGAGGCGCCTGCGCGAGCAGATGATCCGCTACAACCCCACCCGCTGCGACGGCTTCTCCATCGGCAAGCCGAACTTCCGCGGCCTGGTGCAGCTCGCCGACCGCAGCGACGTGCCGCAGGAAGCCTTCGCCGGCGACAACACGGGCCTGGTCTTCCCCCACGCCCTGCACATGTCGTCGAGCGGCTGCGTCGCCAGCATGGCCAAGCAGCTCGGCGTGAAGACGGACGCGGCGGGGGCGCTCGGCTGCGCCAACTGCCACACGGCCAGCAAGGACGGTAAGGGCTTCGTGCCCGTGGAGATGCAGCGCAACTGCTCCACCTGCCACTCCCTGACCTTCGACAACTTTAACGGGGTGAACCGCACCCTGCCGCACGGCCAGCCCCAGCTGGTGGTCGCCACCATGCTCGACTTCTACAAGGCCGCCGCCACCGACGTGGCCCGCGGCGCCGGCGTCCAGGAGCGCCGCCTGCCGGGCCAGGCGGCGGCGGACCGGAGCGCGGAGATGCGCCAGATCGCCTTCACCCACGCCGACAGCCGCGCTAGCGACCGCATCCGCGCCATCTTCTCGCCAGGCGGCTCCTGCTACGGCTGCCACCAGATCATCAAGCCCACCAGCGGGTTGAACTACGGCGTGGCGCCGGTGGTGCTGCAGCAGCATTTCCTGCCGCGGGCTCAGTTCGACCACAGCGCCCACATGACCGCCGGCATGACCTGCGAGCAGTGCCACGCCGCGCGCACCTCGCAATCGGCGCGCGATGTGCTGACGCCCGGGATCGAGACATGCCGCACCTGCCACGCCGGCGAGCACGCCTATGCGGCCGTGCCCTCGCCCTGCATCACCTGCCACAGGTTCCACGCGACAGACCCCAGCGCACCCCTGATGAAGGCCCGCTCGCTGCAGGGGCTGGGAACGCCGTCGAAGGTCGCGATGGTGTCGAAGGCTCGCGCGGGATGAGGTCAGATCGAACAATTACACGCTCAATCGGATGAGGCGACTGCAAATGCTCACGTCAGACTTAGGTCCGTCCTCATCCTCCCCATCGCAGGTGGGGAGGATGACCGCGGAACGCGGTGGAGGGGCCGCGCGCGAGCGCGGAAGACGCAGCGGCGGCGGTTCCGCGCGGCTACGTCGGCCGGGCTCAGATCATACGCGTACGGACGGGAACTCGCCATGAGCGTCGAACTCGGCCACTACGCCCTGGTCCTGGCCTTCCTGGTCGCGCTCGTCCAGGCGGCGAGCGGGCTGTGGGGCGGCCATTCGCGCAATCCGCACGCCATCGCGCTGGCGGGTCCGGCGGCGCTCGCGCATGCGGGGCTTGCGGCCATCGCGTTTTCCGCTCTGACCTGGGCCCACGTCAGCTCCGACTTCAGCGTCGCCAATGTGGTGCAGAACTCCAATTCCGCCCTGCCGCTAATCTATCGCATCGCCGGCGTCTGGGGGAACCACGAGGGGTCGATGCTGCTGTGGATCGTCACCCTGGCGATCCTGGGTGCGCTGGTCGCGGTGCTGGACGCCAACCTTCCGCCCACCC
>CAXUEN010000106.1:0-2797 GCA_964249945.1 uncultured Caulobacteraceae bacterium
GCGACCGCCAGACGTGGCGCCTGCTGCGCCGGCCAGGACATCCACGACGCCCGCGCGGTCGCGCAACGCATCGGCATCCCGCATTACGTTCTCGATTACGAAAGCCGCTTCCGCCAATCGGTGATCGACGAGTTCGCCGACAGCTACCTGCGCGGCGAGACGCCGATCCCCTGCGTGCGCTGCAACCAGACGGTGAAGTTCCGCGACCTGCTCGAAGTCGCCCGCGACCTGGGGGCGGAGGCCATGGCCACCGGCCACTACGTCCGCCGCACGGTGGGGGCGAGGGGACCCGAGCTGCGCCGGGGGGCCGATCCGGCCCGCGACCAGAGCTATTTCCTATTCGCCACCACCCGCGGCCAGCTCGACTTCCTGCGCTTCCCCCTCGGCGCCCTGCCCAAGCCCGCCGTGCGGGCGGCGGCGGCGGCGCTGGGGTTGGCGGTGGCCGACAAGCCCGACAGCCAGGACATCTGCTTCGTGCCGGAAGGCAGGTATTCCACCCTGATCGACAGGCTCCGTCCCGGCGCCGCCGGTCAGGGCGAGATCGTGCACCTGGACGGGCGCACGCTCGGACTCCACCCCGGCGTGTCCCGCTATACGGTGGGCCAGCGGCGGGGGCTGAACGTCGCGGTGGGCGAGCCGCTTTTCGTGGTGGCGCTCGACCCGGCGCGCAAGCGCGTGGTGGTCGGCCCGCGCGAGGCGCTGCTGACCCGGGCGCTGTCGATGAAGGAGACCAACTGGCTATGCGACGCGCCGGGCCTGGAGGCTGGGGCAGCCGAGGCGCTGGAGGTGAGCGTGCAGGTGCGCTCCACCCGCGATCCTGCCCCCGCCCGGCTGAGCCTCGCCGGGAGAGCGCCCAGGGTAGAGTTCGACCACCCCGAGGAAGGCGTCTCGCCGGGACAGGCCTGCGTACTCTACGCCGCGGCGGACCCGTCCCGGGTGCTGGGCGGCGGCTTCATCGCCGCCACCGAACCCGTTTATGCGAGGACCCGGACTGCAGCCGACGCCAGGGCGCCCGCGCTTTAAGCGTTTGCCAACTCACAAGGCATGTAGAAAAACTTCGCGGCTGACGAGAGCCGCTGGGATGGACCACCACTCTTTTGACTGACACCTTAGCGTCGCGCCTTCGGGCGTTTCCTCCCTATGAACTTGGCCGCGGCTCATCCCGCGGCCATTTTTTTGCGCGACGGACGTGAGCCCGACTTCAGACCGGCTCGGGATAGGCCACGTGGGGCGAGATCAGGCCGAGCGGCACGGTGGTGGCGTTCTTCACGCTGCGCACCACGATGCGGCTCTCCACGTTCGACACCAGACCCAGCGACAGCAGCCGGTCGCGCAGGAAGTCGTCGAAGCCGTGGATGTCGCGGGTCACGATCCGCAGCACGTAGTCCATCCCGCCGGTGACCGTGGCGCACTGGGTCACCTCGGGCCACTGGGCCACGGCGCGTTCGAAAGCCTCCAAATTGTCCTTGTTAGGCAGCACCAGCTTGACCTCGGCATAGACCTCGAAGCCCAGGCCCAGCTGCTCGCGATCCAGCAGGGTGACTCGGCCGCGGATCACGCCCACGTCCTCCAGCCGCTTGATCCGGCGCCAGCAGGGCGAGGAGGACAGGCCCACCCGTTCGGCGATCTCGGCCACCGACAGGGCGGCGTCGTGCTGGATCAAGTCCAGTATCCGGGCGTCCACCGCATCGAGGACTTCGGGCAAGCTTGTACTCCAGAACGGACGCTTCAAGGGCAGACCTTGCGCGCGGCCTCGGTTCGCACGCATCTGGAGCACGATCAAGTCCGAGCCGGACCGGCGAGGCGCCGCCTACGCGCGCGCCCGCTTGGCGCTGAGCCCCGGATCGGCGTAACGGTCCGGCCATGACGGATGGGATTGTGGACGCCCCGCCGCGGCCGCAGCGGGCAGGACCGGCCGCCTGGCTTCAGGGGCGCGGGGCCCTGGTCGCCGCGGCGATCGCCATCGTGGCCGTGGCCGCCGCCCTGGAGGTCGGCCTGGAGGGGCGCGACCCGTTCTGGCTGGACGAGAGCTGGACCGGGGGGATCATCGCCCAGCCGAGCTGGCGCGCCGCCTTCCACCAGATCTATTCGGACGTGAACGCGCCGCTCTACTACGGGCTGATCCGGCTCTGGAGCGGGGTGGCCGGCCTGTCGGACGCCGCCCTGCGCGCGCCCAGCGTCGCCTGCGCCGCCGGCGTCGCCTTCGCGGCGGCCCTGGCGCCCATCGAAGGCCTGGACCGGGCGCAGCGGCTGGGTTGGGCGGCGGTGCTGGCTTGGTGGTTCCCGACCCTCTGCTACGCGGAGGAGGCGCGCTGCTACGCCCTGCTGCTGCTGGTCTGCACCTTGCAGACCCTGGCCTTCATGCGGCTGATGCAGGCGCCGGGCCTGCGGCGCGCCTCGCTGTGGGCGATGCTGGCGGCCGCGGCCATCCTCACCCACTACGACGCCCTCTATCTCGGCGCGGCCCAGGGCATGCTCTACCTGGGGCGCTACCCGGTGCGCGCGGTGCGGAGCTGGCCGGCGGCCCTGGCCTTCGTTCCCGCCTTCGGATGGCTGGCCTACCACTGGCCGCGCATCGCACAGTTCGCCCGGCCCGACATCGCCTGGTACGCGCCGCTGCGGCCTGCGGCGCTGCCGGCGGTGGCAGGCTATCTGGCGGACGGCCAGTCGACGGCCTTCCGGTGGCTGGCCCTCGCGGGGGTGAGCGCGCTGACCCTGCGCCTAGTGCTGCCGCCCCCTGCGCAACGGATCGGGCGGTCTGTAGCGTCGCCGCGCAGCGGACTGGGCTGGGGGGTCG
>CAXUEN010000106.1:2807-7528 GCA_964249945.1 uncultured Caulobacteraceae bacterium
AAGGCGATCTTCGAAATCGTCCATCGCGCGCAGGCCGCGGCGCTAGCGGCGGCGGCGATCATCGGCGTCGGCTTTCTGCGGCCGCGCTTCACCTTCCGCTACCTGACCCCCAGCGCGCCGGGCCTGCTGCTCGCCCTGGTCTGGGGGATCGACCGGCTGGCGGGCCGGCGCGCCGGGCCGGTGGCGGTGGCCATCCTGGCCGGGACCTATCTGGCGCTGGGCGGCGGGATGCTGGCCGGCCGCCTGCGCATGGCCCCCAAGCGCTATAACTTCGAGGCGGCGTCGGCCCGCCTAGCCCTGGAGCACCCCGACCGCCTGGTCTTCCTCTGGGACCATCCGGTGGACCCAATCCTCAAGCCGGACCAGCTAGCGGCGCTCGGCGGCTTTTTCCTGCACCGTAGCGGAGTGGAGGTCCCGGTCACGCCCGTGGTGCTGCGGCCCGGCGAGGACCCGAGCGCCCGGCTGCTGCACGAGACGGCGCCTCGGGGCTCCACGATCCTGTGGGTCTACGATACGGTGGTGAAGGGCACGGCCGCGACCCGGCGGCCGCCGCACATCCAGCAGCTGGACCGATCCTTCGTCTGCCGTCCGTTCGGCTCAGGCCGTTTCGGCGTGCTGGCCTGCTGGCGACCGACACGGGCGTGAAGCCAACCCGGGGGCCGCGTGCGGCGGGGTCGACGGCCTCAGGGCGCCCGCGCCCCGGTCCGTGACCGGGAGGCGGGCTCTCAGCCTACCAGCGCGGCGGAGCCACGCACCCGCAGGGATAGCTGTAGGCCATCGGCGGCGGAGGCGGCGGCGCATAGGTCTGCTCATAGCTCGGATAGTAGCCCATCGGCGCAGGTGGCGGGGCGTAGGGCCGCGGCGTGAACACCGCACTGCCGCCGCCGCAGTAGCCCTCCGCCCCCACGTTCAGGCGCGTCGAGGCGTCGAGGTCCACGCCAAGCACGGTCACGCCCGCGCGGGCGCCGAGCAGGGTGAAGCGGTCGTGGCCGCAGCCGCCGCCATAACCGCCGCCGTAGGCGTAGCCGCCCCCCGCATAGGCATAGGGCGGCGGAGGCAGGTCGCCGTAATAGGACTGCGCCTGAGCCGCCCCCCCAGCATCGCCGCCGCCGCCGAGGCGGCGAGAACCTTGTATCCGATGATCATCCGCTCACCCCAATCGGTTGTGATTTCCGTTCCCCACGTAGCGCCGGGGACCGCCCGCGACAAACGCACGGGGCCGCCCGGTCGCGCCAAACCTTTCACCCGCGGGTTGAGAACCCCGCACTCTACAGAAACCGCCAGGCCAGATAGGCCGCCGCCGCCGCCGCTACGATGACAACCAAAGCTGGCGTGAGCAGACCGGGGTCTGCGCGTACGGCGTTCAGGACATCGCCCAACACCGCCAGCCAGCTGCGCCCAGGTCTGTTCACGTCAACTCTTTCGAGCGGCCCCCCGGGAACAACCTATAAGGCGGCGCACGGACGACGTCTTGCGAGCATGCGCCCGGGGGCCATCGACAGCAATACTCTTGTGCAGGCTGGCGGCCGCCGACGCCTCGACGGGCTCAGGAACCGGGGTGCGCCCCAGCTCTTTACGACATCGGGCCGAGGCTGGAGGCGGGATGAAGCTGGTCGTCTTTGGCCTGACGGTCTCCTCGTCGTGGGGCAACGGGCACGCCACCCTATGGCGGGGTCTGATCGGCGCCCTCGAACGGCGCGGCCACGATGTGGTCTTCTTCGAGCGCGACGCCCCCTATTACGCCGAGCACCGCGACCTGACCAACCTCGGCGAGGCGCTGCTGATCCTTTATCCGGACTGGGAGAGCGTGCGGCTGAAGGCCTTGGGCCACCTGCTGGACGCGGACGTGGCGCTGGTCACCTCCTACTGCCCGGACGCCCAGGCGGCTTCGGACCTGATCGCCGACCAGGGCCACGTCAGCGTCTTTTATGACCTCGACACCCCGGTGACCCTGGCGCGGCTGGCGGCCGGCGAGCGGGTGGACTACCTGCCTACCGACGGCCTCGGTCGCTACGACCTGGTGCTGAGCTACACCGGCGGCGCTGCACTGGAACGGCTGCGCTCGCAACTCGGAGCCCGCCGGACCGCGGCCCTGTACGGCCATGTGGACCCCGGGGAACATCACCCGGAGACCCGCGAGGCGCGCTACGCCTGCGACCTCTCCTATCTCGGCACCTACGCCGCCGACCGGCAGGCGGCGGTGGAGCGGCTGTTCGTGGGGCCGGCGCGGGCGCGGCCGGAGGCGCGCTTCGTGCTCGGCGGATCGGGCTATCCGCAGGACTTCCCCTGGACGCCGAACACTTGGTTCCTGCAGCACCTGGCGCCAGCCGAGCACGGCGCCTTCTTCTCCTCCAGTCGGCTGACCCTGAACGTCACCCGGCGCGACATGGCGGCCATGGGCTGGTGCCCCTCGGGGCGGCTGTTCGAAGCGGCGGGCTGCGGCGCGCCCATCCTCACCGACACTTGGCCGGGGCTGGAGGACTTCTTCACGCCGGGCCGCGAGGTGCTGGTCGTCCGCAACGAGGCCGAGGTGCTGGCGGCCATGGACCTGCCCGACGCCGAATTGGCGCGGATCGGCCAGGCGGCGCGGGAGCGGGTGCTGGACGAGCACACCTCCGATCACCGGGCGGGCCAGCTCCTCGCCCTGCTGGCCGACATCTCCGAAGGCGTGCTGCCGGCCAGCCACACGGCCGCGCCGCCGCCGCCCGCAAGCCTTGCGGAGGCCTGAGCATCTGGGGGATCATACCCGCGGCCGGCCAGGGAACGCGCATCCAGCCGCTCGCCTTCTCCAAGGAGCTGCTGCCGGTGGGCGTGCGGCGCAGCGGCGGGAGCGAGCGGCCCAAGGCGGTCAGCGAATACCTTGTGGAGCGGATGGCCCAGGCCGGCTGCACCCGGCTGTGCTTCGTCATCTCACCCGGCAAGTCCGACATCCTGCGCTACTACGGCGACCGGGTGGAAGGGATGGACGTGGCCTATGTGGTGCAGCCGCGCGCCGCGGGCCTGTGCGACGCCCTGTTCCGCGCCGCCCCCTTTGTCGGCCCGCAGGAGCCCGTCGCCATCGGCCTGCCCGACACGGTGTGGTTCCCGGCCGACGGCTTGGCCGCCCTGCCCGCCGCTCGGCTGGCCTTCCTGCTGTTTCCCGTCGAGCGGCCGGAGATGTTCGACGCGGTGAGCCTGGACGCCGACGGCGCGGTCACGGAAATCCTGGTCAAGGCGCCCCGCCCGCCGACCCGCTGGATCTGGGGCGCCCTGCGTGCGCCAGGCCCGGTCTATCACGCCCTGGCCGCGCTCTGGCGCGCGCGGGCGTGCGAGGACGAGTACCTGGGCACGCTGGTGAACGCCTGGATCGTCGGCGGCGGGCAGGCGGTAGGGGTGAAGGGTGGCTCGAGCTACGTGGACGTGGGCACGCTGCACGGCTATCGCGAGGCGCTCCGGCTGCTGGCGAACGCCGAGCCGGCCGGGATGATCTGATGGAGGCGCCATGAGCGCGGACGACCCCAGCTGCCCGCCGACCGGCCGGGCCGCCCTCGGCGCCTTCTCCGCAGACGAGATCGGCCGTCGCATCCACGAACTCGGCCCCTGGTTCCACAACATGGACCTGGGGGGCGTGCTGACCGCGCCGCACCACTTCCTGGGCGACTATCCGCGGGTGAAGTTCGCCGGCTTCTCCGACGCCCTGCCGGCCGACCTCGGCGGGCGTAGCGTGCTGGACATCGGCTGCAACGGCGGCTTCTACGCCATCGAGATGAAGCGACGCGGCGCCGGACGGGTGGTGGCCATCGATTCCGACCCCCACTACCTGGCCCAAGCCCGCTTCGCCGCGGACGTTTCGGGCTATCCCGACATCGCGTTCGCCCAGCTGAACGTCTACGACGTGGCGGAACTTGGCGAGCGGTTCGACTTGGTGATCTTCATGGGGGTCTTCTACCACCTGCGCCATCCGCTCTTGGCGCTGGACCTGATCCACGAGCACGTGGCGGGCGACCTGCTGCTGTTCCAATCCATGCAGCGGGGGAGCGAAGAGGTGGCCGAGGTCGCCTCCGACTACGACTTCACCCAGATGGCCATGTTCGACGAGCCCGGCTGGCCCAAGCTGCACTTCGTCGAGCACGACTACTGCGGCGACTGGACCAACTGGTTCGTCCCCAACGCCGCCGCCGCCCAGGCCATGCTGCGGGCGTCCGGCTTCGACGTGACGACCAAGGTGGAGCAGGAGGTTTATCTCTGCCGCCGCCGGGAGCTGGACGCAGGCCGGGCGCCCTACGCGGTGTATCCGGCTAGGGGGAGATGAGCTGCACATCCTTCCCTCCCCTCGAAGGGGAGAGTCAGGGTGGGGCGAACGCACAGGGTCGGCCCACAGGAGAGCGGAAGGCGCCTCGCCCGCTCTTCCGGCCGGCCGAGCGGCCACATGCCACTCCGACCCTCCCCTTCGAGGGGAGAATAGCGCCCCTACCCTGTCGCCCGTAGCGCCGCATTGGCGATGGTGAGCTTGGGGAAGGTCCAGCCACCGGCGGTCTGCGCGATGGCGTCGAGCGTCTGCAGGGCGCGGTCCACCCCCCCGCGGCGGCCTTCGCTCCAGCGCGAGACGGCGGCCTGAGCGGCGGCCATGTCGGCGCCCGTCTTGTTGGCCTGGGTCTGGTCCGCGATCTCGCGGGTGCGCGCCATCTGCTGCTCGATCAGCTCCACCAGGAGGGGGTCGCCTTCGACGCCGACCGCGCCGA
>CAXUEN010000107.1:0-7506 GCA_964249945.1 uncultured Caulobacteraceae bacterium
CGCTGGCGGGGTCCCGCGTCTGAGGCTTGATCGCGGGCGGCGGGGGTCTACATGGGGACACCTACGGCGCGCCGGTCCCTCCGGCCCCCACAGTGGAGCATGCCCCGATGAGCACGGTGAAGGTCACCGACATCGATTTCGACGCTGCGGTCCTGGCCTCCGACCAGCCAGTGCTGGTGGATTTCTGGGCGGAGTGGTGCGGGCCCTGCAAGCAGATCGCGCCGGCGCTCGACCAGATCTCCGAGGAGCTGGCCGGCAAGGTGACCATCGCCAAGGTGAACATCGACGACAGCCCTACCACACCGTCCCGCTATGGCGTCCGCGGCGTGCCGACCCTGATGCTGTTCAAGGGCGGCCAGATGGCCTCGATGAAGGTCGGCGCCATGCCCAAGTCCAAGATCCTGGAGTGGCTCGGCGAGGCCGGCGTCTCCGCCTGACGACGGGATGGGCTCCTGTGCACGGCGCCATGCACCCTCGTGCAGGGGTTGTTAAGCTTCACGGTTCATTTACGGACTTCGCGATCCGGACGGTGTCGGGCTTCATTCCGTGATGTCGGCGCCTCACTCCCAGACGGGATCGACGTTCGAGCCCACCGGGATGAGGCGCGACGGGGTCGAGCGCGTTGCTTCGTCCGACGGGGAGACACGATGGCGAACGCTGAACACTACCTGGCGATGGCGGAAGAGGCCGACCGCCTGGCGGCTATCGTCTCTTACGGCCGGGACAAGACGCGTCTGAAGCTGCAGGCCGACAGCTGGCGCGAGCGGGCTCAGATGCTGCAGGCGCAGCGCCCCACAGAGCTGCCTGCGCCTGAGACAGGGGGCGGGCCAAATGGCGTCAGGCATTGGCTGCGCCAGCGTCGCTGACGACCTCGCCGCGCCTAGACCGCGCCCGGCCCGCGCTTCAGGCTGGTGAAGTAGCGATGGACCTGGTCGCCCCAGCCGTAATTGTTGCTGGTGAGCTGGTCGCGGTCATAGGCGGGGGCGGCGCGGATCTCGTTGCGATCCACCGCCACCACGTACCCTTCCGGGGTGGAGTTGTAGGTTAGCAGGCCCCAGGGCAGCGGGTGGAACTTCTCGCCCACCCCCAGGAAGCCGCCGGTCGCGCCCAGCACGAACTCGATCTGGCCGGTCATCTTGTTGACGAACAGCTCCTTCAGCACGCCAAGTTTCTCCCCGCCACGATCGAACAGCGTCAGGCCCGCCAGGGCGTTGGCGGAGATCAGGTGGCCGTCGTCGACGGTGTAGGAGGGGGTGGTCATGTCGGGCTCCCGTTCAGGCCGCACCGGCGACCAGGCGTCCTTATCCCCTCGAAACGCCGCGGTTCTGGTGTGGTTCAGCCCGTGCGCGCCGGGCGTTTACCTGCCGCCTGTGCGAAGCTAAGGATCGCGCATGCGCCGCCTGATCCCGCTCACCGCCCTGCTGCTCGTTTCCGCCGCTCCGGCCGCCCAGGCCGCCCAGGCTTCGCCGGCGGCTTCTGCCGCACCGGCGGATGCGGCGACCTACATGGCCGGGGTCGCCAGGCAGCCGGGCGTGGTCGTCACCGGGTCGGGGCTGGCCTACAGGATCACCCACGCCGGGCCGGCCTCGGGCCCGCATCCGCGGCTCGGCGACCAGGTCCGCGTCAGCTATGAGGGGCGGCTGACCGACGGGACGGTGTTCGACTCCTCCGCGTCCAACGGCGGCCCGCTGGTGATGACGGTCGGCCAGCTCGTACCCGGCTGGAACGAGGCGCTGCAGCTCATGCGCCCGGGCGACGACTGGACCCTCTACGTGCCGCCAAGCCTGGGCTATGGCGACCAAGCCTCCGGCCCCATCCCGGCCAACAGCGTCATGGTCTTTCGCCTGCAGCTGCTGGACATCGTCCCACCCTCCGCCGCGCCGTGACGGCTGCGGGACGGCGTCGCCGGCACGAATCTTGAGCAGCGGCGCCCATGCCCACCGCTGATGTCACGCTGCAGGACGCTTCCGCGCCGGCCTCTTTCCCCGGCGGTGCGCCCGTCAGCCGTTCCGGCGCCACCAGGGCCTGGGCGCGGGCGCTGGAGTGGACCGCCCGCCTCACCGCCGATCCGCAGCACCCGCTGGCGGCGGTGCTGGACGAGCTGGGCGGCCGCCACGGCGAGGCGCCCGCGCTGCTCTCCGCGGGCTGCACCTACAGCTTCGCCAGCTTGGCGACCCGGGCCCGGGCCTACACCCGCTGGGCGCGCGCGCAGGGCTATGGGCCGGGCGCAGTGGTGGCGCTGCTGGCGCCTAACCATCCGGACTATTTCGCGGCCTGGGTTGGGATCAGCCGTACCGGCGCCGTCGTCGCCCTGCTGAACACCAACCTGGAGGATCGCGCGCTCGCCCACTGCCTGCGCGTCGCCGGCGCTCGCGCCCTGCTGCTGGCGCCGGGCCTGCAGGGCGCCTACGCAGGCGCGACTGTGCACCTGGAGGTCCGGCCGGACGTCTGGACGCTCGGGAACGATGGGCTGGACCTCGCCGGCCATTCCGGCGCGCCGCTCGCGGCCGGGGAGCTCGAGGGCGCCTCGCTCGCCGACCGGGCGCTGCTGATCTTCACCTCCGGCACCACCGGCCTGCCCAAGGCCGCCAATGTCAGCCACGCCCGGGTGCTGACCTGGTGCGGCTGGTTCGCCGGTATGATGGAGGCGGGCCCTAAGGACCGCCTCTACAACTGCCTGCCCATGTACCACAGCGTCGGCGGCGTGGTGGCGGTGGGGGGCGTGCTGCTGACGGGCGGTTCGGTCTTCGTGCGCGACCGCTTCTCCGCCCGCGCCTTCTGGGACGAGGTGGTCGCCCATGACTGCACCCTGTTCCAGTACATAGGCGAGCTGTGCCGCTTCCTGCTGAACAGTCCGCCACACCCGCTGGAGCGCGCCCACGCCCTGCGCCTGGCCTGCGGCAACGGGTTGCGGGAGGAGGTCTGGACCGCCTTCCAGGGCCGCTTCGCCATTCCTCGCGTGCTGGAGTTCTACGCCGCCACCGAGGGCAGCTTCTCGCTGTACAACGTGGAGGGGAAGCCCGGGGCCATCGGACGCGTGCCGCCCTTCCTCGCCCACCGCTTCCCCGCCGCCCTCGTCCGCTACGACCCGGCGAGCGGCGCACCCGCGCGGGACGCCGAAGGCCGCTGCGTCCCTTGCGTTCCGGACGAGCCCGGCGAGGCCATCGGCCGGATCGCCGGCCGGGGGGCGGGGACCGCCAACCGCTTCGAGGGCTATACCAGCGAGGCCGAGAGCGCGCGCAAGGTGCTGCGCGACGTCTTCGCCCCTGGCGACGCTTGGTTCCGCACGGGTGATCTGATGCGCCGCGACGCCGCCGGCTACTTCTACTTCGTGGACCGGGTCGGCGACACCTTCCGCTGGAAGGGCGAGAACGTCTCCACCGCCGAGGTCGCCGAGGTGCTGGGCGCCTGCCCGGGCGTGACGGCCGCGGCGGTTTACGGGGTGGAGCTGCCGGGCTGCGACGGACGGGCGGGGATGGCGGCGCTGTCCGTCGCGGAGGGGTTCGAACTCGCCGAGTTCGCCGCGCGGGTGGGCGCCGCCCTGCCGCCCTACGCCCGTCCCGTCCTGCTCCGGCTCTGTGCAGACCTGCAGGCCACCGAGACCTTCAAGCTGAAGAAAGCGCGCCTCGCGGCGGAAGGGTTCGATCCGGCCAGGGTGAGCGACCGGCTGTTCTGGCTCGACGCGGGCGTCTACCGCACGCTCTCCCGCGCGGACCACGCGAGGATGATGGCCGGCGGCCTCCGCCTCTGAGCGCCCCTGCAACGTCTGCTTGCGGCGTTTACGCTGAGAACCGAGAGCGATCTGCAACGGACATCCACACGGACCCACTCGTGACTTCTGAAACGAGCTCGTTTGATAGCGGCTCTTTGAAGGTGCGCATCTCGGGAAGCTGACCTAGAAGGGGCGCGGGCTGATAGCCGGCGACGCTTGTCGGCTTGTCGGTAAACTTTTGGGACTGAACTGCGCAGTGCGGGAGCTACGTTCCGGAGTAAGAGGCTTCGCGGCTGCGATCATCGCGCTGCTGATGCTCTCCTATGCCTTTGCGCAGTCCGACGTCATGCAGATGACGATGGCGGCGGCCATCGGTCAGCCGAACTGCGGCGGGCCATCCAATTCCACCATGGCGACGATGGGCGCGATGGCGGCGGGGCCGGCGAAGGCGTCTCCGGCTTCACCGTCAAAGGGTCATGCTCCAGCCAAGTCGTGCCCCTACTGCGCCGCCGCAGCCCATCTCCCTATCGTCGGAACATCGACGCCCTGGCGCGCGCCGTCAGCCTTCATCTTCACCGCCTTCCGCGTTGTCGCCAGCCATGGTCCACGTGGACCGCCAGCCTGCCAACCCCGCGCTCGTGGGCCACCACTCAGTTCCCTGACCCTCTGAACCGACCGTCGCCACACGCGACGGCGCACCTGCTTGGGAAAGGGGTCTGGCCGAGGTCATGCCCCTTGGGGATACGACTTTGCGACACCTCATGCTTGCGAGCGCCAGCGCGCTCGCCCTCATCATCTGTGCGCACGCCGCGGGCGCACAGACTACTCCGCCTACGACTCCGGCCACCTCAACTTCAGCACCGGCTAATTCAGTCTCTGAAGTGGTGGTCACCGCTTCCCGTCTGAACGAAGTCGGGATCGCCCAGACCGCCAGCCAGGGTTCCGTCACTCAGGAGGAGCTGGAGCTTCGGCCGGTGTACCGGATCGGGCAGCTGCTGGAGAGCACGCCGGGGCTGACGGTCACCGTCCACTCCGGCGAAGCGAAGGCCAACCAGTATTACGTCCGCGGCTTCCTCCTCGACCATGGGACGGACATCGCCATCTCGGTGGACGAGATGCCGGTAAACCGGCCCACCAACGCCCACGGCGAGGGCTACTCGGATCTGAACTTCCTGGCGCCCGAGCTGCTCGGCGGGGTGGATTTCGGCAAGGGGCCCTTCTACGCCTCGGTCGGCGACTTCGGCGCGGTGGCCTACGACCACCTGAAACTGGTCGATTTCCTGCCGAACCAGATCGATCTCAGCGCCGGCACGCTGGGCGACGAGGAGGGCTTCGTCGGAGGAACCCACACCTTCGGCTCAGGCGACCGCCTGCTCGCCTCGGTGGACTACGAACACCTGGATGGGCCGTGGACCCATCCGGACAACTTCCAGAAGATCGCGGGCGCGCTCCGCTATGTTCATGGGGCGGACGACGACGGCTACAGTCTCACAGCCCTCTATTATCACGGCCACAGCAATCTGACGACCGACCAGCCCGAGCGGGCGGTCCAGGAAGGTCTTATCGACCGCTTTGGCACGCTCGATCCTTCAGACGGCGCGCGCTCGGAGCGGTTCAGTCTATCCGGTATATACGCCACCAAGGGCGGGAACTGGAACTTTTCAACCAGCGCCTACGTCATCCACAGCACCATGACCCTTTGGAACGACTACACTCACTTCCTGGACGACCCGATCAACGGCGATCAGGAACAGCAGAGCGAGGACCGCAACACCGCCGGCGGTCAGCATGCCTACCTGATCCGCCTGACCCTAGGCCAGATCACCTCAGAGACGAGCTTCGGGCTGCAAGGACGCTACGATGACGTCTACGTGGACCGCCGACACACCCACGATCGCCAGGCCCTGAACTATTGCGAGAACGAGCAGGATCCAGCCCCGGACGGCTCCTATGTCCCCGCCATCGCCACGCCCGCGGTGAACTACGCCTGCAACGCCGACCGGGTGCGCTTGGGCGACATCGGCGTGTATGCGCAGAACACCACCCACTTCACGCCCTGGCTGCGCACGATCCTGGGCCTTCGCGAGGAATATCAGACCGCCTTCGATCACAGCTTGATCTCGGGCTTCCAGGGGAACACCGATCAGGCCCTGTTCCAGCCCAAGGGCAGCCTGATCCTGGGGCCCTGGTGGCGAACCGAGGCCTACTTCAGCGCCGGCCGCGGCTTCCATTCCAACGATGTGCGCGGCGTGTTCGAGACCGTCAGCATCGAGGGCGTCCCGGTGACTGCGGGACACACGCCGCTGCTGGCGCCCGCCACCTCCTATGAGGTGGGTCTACGCTCCAACTTCGTCCCTAAGCTAAGCACCCAAATCGCGGTCTTCCAGGAGGATTTCTCCTCCGAGCTGGCCTACGATCAGGACGAGGGGCAGGACGACGCCTCGGCCCCCAGCCGGCGTCAGGGGATCGAGGTCTCCGCCCAATATCGGCCATTCCCCTGGGCCGAGCTGAACACCGATCTGGCCTTCAGCCACGCCCGGTATCGCGGCGACCTGACAGCCTTCGACCTGGACGGCCCCTGTATCGCCAACGCGCCGAACTTCATCGGCTCGTTCGGGGTGCTGGTGGACCATCTAGGCCCCTGGTTCGGCGGCCTGGAGTGGCGCATCCTCGGCCAGTACGCGATCAGCGAGGGAGACGAGTATCCTAAGGACGATGGCTACAGCGAAGTCAACATCGACGCTGGCTACAAGGTCAACCCGAAGCTGAAGGTCGAGGTCAGCATCTACAACCTTAACAACACTCATGCGAGCGCGTCTTCGGTTTACTACACCTCGCGCCTGCCAGGCGAGCCGGCAGAAGGGGTCACCGGCTACCAGCTACATCCACTGGAGCCGATCTCCGCGCGCTTCAGTGTGACGGCAACCTTCTGACCGGAATGACTATAAGAGGGTTGGCCATGGGGATGATCGTCTGTCCACGTCCCCATGCAGCTCGCCACCCGCCGCCTCCGTGTCCAACGTCCGCTAAGCGGGGTCCTCGCGCCACGCCCTTGCGGCGCTAGGCGCAGCTAAGCCGGGCCTGCACCTGCGCGCCGATCTCCGCCAGCGCAGCCTGTGCATAGGGGATCGCGCGGGGCAGGGCGTAGAAGTAGTGGATCATTCCGGGATGGATGGTGACGTCCGCCCGCACGCCCGCCGCCTCCAGGCGGCCGGCATAGGCCAGCGCCTCGTCGCGGAACGGGTCGCAGGCGGCGGCGTGGACCAGGGTGGGGGGCAGGTGCGACAGGCTCTGCGCCCTGAGCGGCGAGGCCTGCGGCCCCGCCGGATCGGCGCCCTGCAGGTAGTCCCCGGCGTCCAGGGCCAGCCGCTCGGCGCTCAGGAAGAAGCCGCGCCCGAACCTTGCGCGGGAGCCCGTCGCGCCGGGCAGGTCCAGGATCGGGCAGATCAGCAGCTGCAGCGCGACCCTCGGCGCACGCGCGTCCAGGAGGCAGGCCGCCGCGATGTTGGCGCCCGCCGAGTCGCCCGCCAGCACCAGCCGGTCCGCCTCGACGCCCAGACTCCCCGCCCCGTCCGCCAGCCAGGCCAGGGCGTCCAGGGCGTCGCGGATCGGTCCGGGGAAGGGGTGCTCGGGCGGCCGGCGATAGTCGAGCGCGAAGACGCTGCAGCCGCTGGCGGCCGCCAGGGCGGCGCACACCCCGCCGTGGGTGTCGAGGTCGCCCGCCACCCAGCCGGCCATGCTGTACCTGCACGGCGGCGGCTGGGGCGCACCGCCGGCGACCGCGGGCGTGTAGC
>CAXUEN010000108.1:0-6876 GCA_964249945.1 uncultured Caulobacteraceae bacterium
TACGACGCCATCCTGCGCATCGCCGACTTCTTCTCGGAGACAGAGCCGCAGTCCCTGGTGGCGCGCAGCCTGCGCGAAGTGGTGCGCCGCGCGATGCTGCCGCTGGACGCGCTGCTGGCCGAGCTGATCCCCGACGCGTCCGAGCGCACCCTGTTCCTGCAGCGAGCCGGGGTAAAGGACGAGACGTCCCAAAACGATACGCAGGGTTACAATTGAGGGGCGTAGGAAGACTGGCCTTCTCGAGTTTCCACAAGGCGGCCCGGACATTGCAGCGAGTCGCGGGTTGAAGCGTTGCAGTGCGGTGCAGGACCGATCGGGCGGGTCGGAGAACGAGGGCGAACGATGAAGAGCGTGCACGACAAGCTGGCCAAGGTCAGGAAGCCGCGGGTCCACATCACCTACGACGTGGAGACCGAGGGCGCCCAGGAGGTGAAGGAGCTGCCCTTTGTGGTGGGAGTCATGGGCGACTTCTCCGGCGACCCCACCGAGCCGCTGAAGCCCCTGAAGGACCGAAAGTTCATCCAGATCGACCGGGACAACTTCGACCAGGTGCTTCGCCGCATGGCGCCGGGCCTGAACATGCGGGTCGAGAACACGCTGAAGGGCGACGGCAGCGAGATGGCCGTTCAGCTGAAGTTCGAGTCCATGGAAGACTTCGAGCCCGGACGCGTGGTCGAGCAGGTGGAGCCGCTCCGCAAGCTGATGCAGACCCGAAACAAGCTGCGCGACCTGATGACCAAGGCCGACAACTCCGAGAAGCTAGAGGCCCTGCTCGAGCAGGTGCTGCAGGACCAGGGTCAGCTGGAAGATCTCACCAAGGAACTCGGCGCCTCGGCGCCCGGGAAGGAGTGACCGCCATGGCCGACGCCTCTCGCACCAAGGGCGCTTCCGCCCAGACGGTCACCACCGACGCTCCCGGCGCCCCCAGCCTGCTCGACCAGGCCATCGGCGCCACGCGCCAGACCGAACCGTCGGAAGTGCAGGAGTTGCTGCGCGCCCTGACCGAGGAGGCCAACCGCGGCACGGTCACATTCTCGCGCAACTTCACCCTGACCATCAAGAAGGCCATCGAGGCCATCGACCAGCAGCTGTCCACCCAGCTGGCCGCGGTCATGCACAACGAGAAGTTCAAGGCGCTGGAGGGCAGCTGGCGCGGTCTGCAGTACCTGGTGATGAACTCCAACACCGGGCGCGACATGAAGATCCGGGTGCTGAACGCGCCCAAGAGGGACCTGGCCCGCGACCTCTCCAAGGCCGTGGAGTTCGACCAGAGCACCCTGTTCAAGAAGATCTACGAGGGCGAGTTCGGCACGCCGGGCGGCGAGCCCTACGGCGCCCTGATCGGCGACTACTACTTCGGCTCCGACCAAGAGGACATCGAGCTGCTGCGCAACATCTCGGGCGTGGCGGCGGGCGCCTTCGCGCCCTTCGTGGCGGCCGCGGCGCCGGGCATGTTCGGATTCGAGAGCTTCGAGGAGCTGTCCAAGCCGCGCGACCTCTCGGACCGCTTCCAGGCCACCGAGTACACCAAGTGGCGCGGCTACCGTGAGACGGAGGACAGCCGCTTCGTCACCCTGACGATGCCGCGGGTGCTGGCGCGCCAGCCCTACGGCAAGGGCTCGCGCACCGTGGACGACTTCGCCTATGAGGAGGCGCCCCATGACGCGGCGGGCAATCCGCGCCCGATGGAGCACAACGACTACTGCTGGATGAACGCCGCCTACGCCATGGGCGCGCGCATGACCGACGCCTTCGCCGACAGCGGCTGGTGCACCACCATCCGCGGCGCGGAAGGCGGCGGCAAGGTCAACGACCTTCCGACCCACATGTTCATGTCCGACGACGGCGACATGGCCGAACAGTGCCCGACCGAGATCGCGATCACCTCAAGGCGCGAGAAGGAGCTGTCGGACCTCGGCTTCCTGCCGCTCTGCCACTATAAAAATACCGACTACGCCGTCTTTTTCGGCGCCCAGACCACCCAGAAGCCCAAGAAGTACGACCGGCCGGAGGCGACGGAGAACGCCGCCATCTCGGCGCGCCTGCCCTACATCATGGCCACCTCG
Source organism: uncultured Caulobacteraceae bacterium (assembly GCA_964249945.1). Taxonomy (GTDB): domain Bacteria; phylum Pseudomonadota; class Alphaproteobacteria; order Caulobacterales; family Caulobacteraceae; genus CAHJWH01. The sequence goes on from CAXUEN010000108.1 coordinate 2,067, forward strand.
CGCTTCGCCCACTACCTGAAGGTGATGGCGCGCGACAAGATCGGCTCCTTCATGGAGGTCGAGGACTGCGCCAACTGGCTGAACCGCTGGATCATGAACTACGTGAACGCGGCGGAGGGCGGCGGCCAGGAGATCCGGGCCAAGTACCCGCTGCGCGACGCCAGGGTCGAGGTTTCGGCAGTGGCGGGCTCGCCCGGCAGCTACAACGCCATCGCCTATCTAAGGCCCTGGCTGCAGATGGAGGAGCTGACCGCTTCGCTCCGGCTCGTCGCGCGCATCCCGCAGAAGGCGTGAGCCTCGACCTGCTCGCGCCGGCGGTGGACGCCGCCGGCGCGGCGGAGACCCAGGACGTCGTCGCCCCTTCGGCCACGCCGCCTCCGCGCCTCCCGCTCGGAGGGCGCATCCTGGACGCCGTCCAGGCGCCTGGCGACATCGGCGAGGTCGACGCCTTCCTCAGGGCCGGGATGGCGGAGGCCCTGGTGCACTGGTTCGGCCGCGACCGGCTCGTAGGCGCCGATGCCGCGCGCCTGCGCCGGCTGCTGGACCGCGAGGTGGCGGAAATCGACGCCGCCCTGTCGCGCGCCTGCGACGCCCTGCTGCACCACCGCGCCTTCCAGCAGCTGGAGAGCGCCTGGCGGGGCGTGCGCTGGCTCACCGACACGCTCGGCGGCGACGGCATGACGGTGCTGCGCCTGCTCGACTGCCGCTGGCCGGAGCTGACCCGCGACCTGGAGCGCGCCGCCGACTTCGACCAGAGCACCCTGTTCCGCCTCGTCTACGAGGAGGAGTTCGGCATGCCCGGGGGCGTGCCCTACTCCCTGCTGGTCGGTCTGTACGAGGTGCGCCACCAGCCCGGGCGGGGACGCTCCACCGACGACGTCTCGGCGCTGCGGGCCCTCAGCCGCGTCTGCGCCGCCGCCTTCGCTCCCATCGTGCTCGGCGCCTCCCCCGCCCTGTTCGAGGTGGAGCGCTTCGGTGACCTGGACCTGCGCCAGTCGATCGCCGAGACGCTGTCGGGCGCCGACCACCGGCGCTTCCAGGCCCTGCAGCAGTCGCCCGACACCCGCTTCCTGGCGCTCGCCGCCCCGCGCGTGCTGCTGCGCACGCCCTATCGCGGGCGGGAGGCCGGCGACTGCGGCTTCGCCTATGAGGAGCGCGTGCGCGTCGGCGGCCGCGACGAGCTGTGGGGCGTGGCCGCCCTTGCGGTCGCCCAGGTGTGCCTGCGGGCCTTCGACGACCACCGCTGGCTGGCCGCCATCCGCGGCGCCGTGGAGGACCAGATCGACGCCGGCGTGATCTCGGGCCTGCCGGTCGCCGACTTCGGCACCGATTCGAGCGGCACGGCGCTGAAGTCGCCGCTGGAGGTCAACGTCTCCGGCGCGCTGGAGTCGGAGATGACCAAGGCCGGGGTGATCTGCCTGCGGCGGTGCAAGGACACGCCCTACGCCGCCCTGTTCAGCCTGCCCACCCTGCACCGGCCCCGGATGAACCTGAACGCTGAGATCGCCCGCATCAATAGCCAGCTCGGCTCGGTGCTGAACTATGTCCTGTGCGTCTCGCGCTTCGCCCACTACCTGAAGGTGATCGGGCGGGAGTGGATCGGCTCGCTGAAGTCGCCGGAGGCCTGCGAGACCAAGCTGCAGACCTGGCTCTACGACTACTGCAGCGCGGGCGACAAGCTGTCCTTCGAGATGAAGGCGCGCCATCCCCTGCAGGACGGCCGCGTCAGCGTGCGCGAGACGCCTGGCGCGCCGGGCTCCTACGAATGCACCGCCTGGCTGAAGCCGCACCTGCAGCTGGACCAGGCGATCGCCGAGTTCCAGCTCACCACCACCCTGCAGGGGGTGGAGCACGCCGTGTGAGGCCCCGCCCATGAGCACCGCCGCAGAGCTGATCCAGGCCGGCGACCTCGCCGGCGCCCGCGCCGCGCAGGCCGCAGCGGTCAAGCGCGCCCCTGCCGACGTCGAAGCGCGCTACGCTCTGGCCGAGACCCTGATCCTGCAGGCAGAGTGGGAGCGCGCCGACAACCACCTGGACCTGGTCAGCACCCAGGACCCCAGCTGGGGCGTGCACGTCGCCCTCATCCGCCAGCTGCTGCGCGCGGCCCTGCACCGCGACGAGGTGTTCACTTCAGGCCGCAGCCCGGATCTGGTCACCCCTCCTTCGCCTGAGATCGAGACGGCGCTGCGCATCCTGCTGGAGGCGCGCACCGGCGGGGATGCGGGCGCGCTTCGCACGGGCGCCGACGAGCAGGCGACGGACCTGCAGGGCGCATGCGACGAGCATTCCTTCAAGGGCCTGCGCGACCTCGACGACCGCACCGCCGACGTACTGGAGCTGCTGACCAGCACCGGCAAGTACGTCTGGGCGCCCTGGAGCGCGGTGGTCTCGCTGCAGCTGCGCCCGATCGAGCGCGCGCGTGACCTCGTGTGGCGCGCCGCCGAACTGGAGCTGCGCGAGGGGCCGACCGGCGTCGTCTACCTGCCCATGACCTACCAAGCCGACGCATCCGCCCAGTCCGACGCCCAGCGCCTCGGGCGCGAGACGGCGTGGGAGGCGCGCGCTGGCCTGACCTGCGGCCTCGGCCAGCGCTGCCTGCTGGTGGGCGAGGAGCTGGTGCCCTTCTCGTCGGTGGGCGAGCTGACGGTCACGGGAGTGGGCTGAGCATGGCGCCCCGCCGCGACTCCGCCGACCTGCACGCCGGCTCGCTTTTGGACCGGCTGATCGACGACGATCCGGACCACCGCGACGGCGGCGCGCCCAGCTTCGCGCGCCTGCGCGACGGGCTGCGCCGCGACCTGGAGGATTTGCTGAACACCCGCCGCCGCTTCCTCCGCCCGCCCCGGGCGCTGGACCAGCTCGACCGCTCGCTGCTCGCCTACGGCCTGGCGGACTTCACCAACGAGCAGCTGACCTCGCTCAGCTTCCGCCAGGACTTCAGCGAGGAGGTGGAGCAGGTGCTGCGCCGGCTGGAGCCCCGCATCACCGTGCACGAAGTGCAGTTCTTGGAGAACGGCGACCCGCTGGACCGCCGCCTGCGCTTCCGCATCGTGGGCGCGGTCCATCTCGGCGGCGAGCGGCAGTCGCTGTCCTTCGACAGCTATGTCGATCCCGTGGAGGGCGCCATCGTGGTGCGGGACTGAGCCATGCTCGACGACATCCTGCCCCTCTACAACAACGAGCTGCGCTTCATGCGCGAGCTGGCGCAGGAGTTCGCCGCCGCCAACCCCAAGATCGCCGGTCGGCTGCGGCTGTCGCAGGACAGCGTGGAAGATCCCCACGTCGGGCGCCTAATCGAGGCCTTCGCCTTCCTGAACGCCCGCATCCGGCTGAAGCTCGAGGACGACTTTCCCGAGCTGACGGAGTCCATGCTGGACCTGCTCCAGCCCCACTACCTGGCGCCCTTCCCGTCCATGAGCATCGTCCAGCTCGCCCCCCAGGCCGACCAGGCCGGCCGCGCCCACGTGCCCGCCGGCCAGACCGTGGTCACCGAGGCGGTGGACGGCGAGCCGCTGACCTACCGCACGGGCTATCCGGTGGAGCTCTGGCCCATCGCCCTCACCCACGCCTCGCTCTCGGGGCTGCCCTTCGTGGCGCCGCCCAACCCGCGGGCGGGGTCGGCGGCGGCGGTGCTGCGGCTGACGCTGGGCTGCCTGGCCGGCGACGCCACCTTCACCCAGCTCGGGCTCGACCGGCTCCGCATCCACCTGCATGGGGAGAGCCGCACCGCCCAGATCCTCTACGAGCTGATCCTCGGCGGCACGCTGTCGGTGGCCCTGGCCGACAATGCGGTGGACAAGTCGCCGGTGATCCTGGGCCGGGACGCCGTGCAGGCCGTCGGCTTCTCCCGCGAGGAGCTGCTGCTGCCCAATCCGCCGGGCGCCGAGCCGGGCTACGCCCTGATCCGCGAGTATTTCGGCTTCCCCGAGAAGTTCCTGTTCTTCGACCTGGTGGGGATTGAGGCCAAGACCCTGCTGCAGGCCGGCCGCACAATGGACATCTTCTTCTATCTGGACCGGCACGAGCCGCAACTTGAGCACGCTATAGGCCCCTCGGACTTCCGCCTGTTCTGCACCCCCATCGTCAACCTGTTCTCCGCCCAGGCCGACCCCATCCGCCTCGACCCCGGCCGCTACGAGCACCGCGTCTCGCCCGACGCCCGGCGCGAATCGACGCTGGAGGTCTACGCCGTCGACCGGGTCAGCATCGCCGACCGCGCGGGCGACGAGCAGCTCTACCGCCCCTACTTCTCCTTCGGCCAGCGCCAGTCGGGGCGCGATCCGGTGAACCGGTTCTGGCACGCCGTGCGGCGGCCAAGCCCCTATACGGGCGGCGGCGACGACGTCTTCCTGGTCACCACCGACGCGGACGGACACCCGGTGGCCCAGGGCGACCACGTCGCCTCCATCGACATCACCGCCACCAACCGCGACGCCGCGATGCGCCTGCCCTTCGGCGGCGGTCGTCCGCGCCTGACCCTGCCGGCCACCGGCCAGGTGGGACGGTGCGAGGCGCTGATGGCGCCCACCCGACCCCTGCGGGCCCAACGGGGGCGCGGCGCCCTGTGGCGGGTGATCTCGCACCTGTCGCTGAACCATCTCTCGGCCGATAATGCGGGCGGCCTGGAGGTGCTGAAGGAGATGCTCAGCCTCTATGACAGCGCCGACTCGGCGGCCAGCCGGGCGGTGATCGACCGGCTGAGCGGGGTGGAGACCGCGCCCGCGGTGGCGCGTGCGCCGGCGGGGGGGCGGATCGCCTTCGCCAGCGGGGTGGACCTGACGCTGCAGTGCGCCGACGCCCGCCGGGCGGG